>JALVBA010000145.1 GCA_027010905.1 Marinilabiliaceae bacterium | reverse complement strand
GATGTAAGTCTAAGTAGGTATAATCAAAAGTATTATCTTTACTGATTATGTATTTTCGTTGCAAATTAAATTTTATTAATAACCTAAATTATATTTTTATGAATGATTCTATTTTTTGGCTAATCCCTATGGCCTCACTGTTAGCTCTGCTATTTGCCTGGATATTTTTCCGTGCTATGATGAAAAATTCGGAAGGAACTGACAAGATGAAAGAGATTGCAAAGCATGTCAGAGATGGTGCTATGGCATATCTTAATCGTCAATACAAAGTTGTTGGGATTGTATTTCTTGTTCTTGTTGTCATACTATTAGGTATGGCTTATCTGGGTATCCAAAACCCATTTGTGCCGGTTGCTTTTTTAACCGGAGGATTTTTCTCCGGTCTTTGCGGATACCTTGGGATGCGTACAGCAACCCATGCTTCGGCCCGTACAGCCCACGGAGCTTCACAATCGTTAAACAAAGGATTGAAGATAGCCTTCCGCAGTGGGGCTGTAATGGGTCTTGTGGTTGTTGGCTTTGGCCTTTTGGATATAAGTATCTGGTGGTTGATATTAAATAATTGGGTTTATACACCTGAACATATGCAGGGTGGTATGGAGTTTCTGGGACTTACCTTCGTTCATCCCGGTACAACCGACCACACTAAACTAATTGAGATTACAGCTACAATGTTAACCTTCGGTATGGGTGCATCTACTCAGGCTCTTTTCGCAAGAGTTGGGGGTGGTATATTTACAAAAGCTGCTGACGTTGGTGCCGACCTTGTTGGTAAGGTAGAAGCGGGAATACCTGAGGATGACCCAAGAAACCCTGCCACTATTGCTGATAACGTTGGTGATAACGTTGGTGATGTAGCCGGAATGGGAGCTGACCTTTACGAGTCCTATGCCGGTTCAATTTTGGCAACTGCAGCGTTGGGTGCTGCTCTGCCACTGGTTGCAGATGTTGACCCGATAAAGGCTGTTACTGCCCCGATGTTTGTCGCTGCTATGGGTATTATTCTCTCTATTTTAGGAATCTTTTTAGTGCGAACTAAAGAGTCGGCAACTCAAAAAGCTCTATTAAACGCACTTCTGTTAGGAACAGGAGGAAGCTCTGTTTTTATACTTCTTGCCGTTGCCGGAATGGCTTATGTTGATTGGATTAGCTGGGGTGTTTTTGGTTCTGTTGCAGTAGGATTAGCGGCAGGAGTAATAATTGGTCAGGGTACCGAATATTTTACCTCTGATGAGTATAGCCCTACCAAGGGTATTGCCCGACAGGCTCAACAAGGACCCGCAACTCTGATTATTGACGGACTCGCTGTTGGAATGTACTCCACATGGATTCCTGTTGTAACTATTGTTTTAGGAATAATTGGTTCTTATGGATTTGCAGGTGGCTTCTCAAATTTCTCAATGGGTGTTTACGGAATTGGATTTGCAGCTGTAGGTATGCTGTCCACTTTGGGTATTACACTTGCCACTGATGCCTTTGGCCCTATTGCCGATAATGCTGGTGGAAATGCTGAGATGGCAAATCTGCCTGAAGAGGTTAGGGAGAGAACTGATGCTTTGGATATGCTTGGTAACACAACTGCTGCTACAGGAAAAGGATTTGCAATTGGTTCGGCTGCTTTAACAGCGATGGCATTACTTTCTGCTTACATAGAAGAAGTAAGATTGTGGCTTGGACGTGTAGCAACAGATAGTGACGGATTTAAACAAATTGGGAATACCCTGTTTTATAATACAGATGTGCCAGTAGTAGAGCACGGGCAAACGGCTATAAAGCTTGCTGATGCTTCTATCCGCGACTTTGTGATGGCTTACGATTTATCGATGTTTAACCCTCTACTGTTGGGCGGTCTATTTTTTGGTTCAATGATGGCCTTTGTTTTCAGTGCAATGACAATGAAAGCTGTTGGTCGTGCTGCCGGTGCTATGGTTGATGAGGTGAGACGTCAGTTCAAATCAATCCCGGGAATTATGGATGGCTCAGGTACTCCTGATTATGCAAGATGTGTAGAGATTTCAACACGTGGTGCTCAGCGCGAGATGATTGTTCCATCATTGCTAGCAATTACAGTACCCGTTATTGTAGGTGTTGTTATGGGTGTTGCAGGTGTAGTAGGGTTGCTGGTTGGAGGTCTGGTAACAGGATTTACTTTGGCAAGTATGTTAAATAATTCAGGTGGAGCATGGGATAATGCTAAAAAATATATTGAAAAAGGAAATTTGGGAGGAAAAGGTAGTGATGTTCATAAAGCTGCTGTAATTGGGGATACCGTAGGTGATCCGCTGAAAGATACTTCAGGCCCTTCATTAAATATTCTTATTAAACTTATGACTATGGTTTCTGTTGTTATGGCAGGCCTTACAGTTGTTTATTCAATACTGTAGAAAGTTTTAATTAAAAATACCCCCCTCATTACAATTACTTGATGAGGGGGTTTTTATTTTTATGATGATTCCTGCAATTACAGACATAACTCAGGCGAGAGGGAGATATTCATAACACTCCAAATTCTTACATCTTTCGGGAGGTAATGTGGATTTAGATAGACAGAATACTCTATTTGGTACAGTATCTTGAGATATATTTAAAAGCAGAGTAATCCCCTAGGTCTCCGGCTATCTCCCAATCTTCACATGCGCTTTTTTTCATACCAATATTGAAATGTGCAATACCCCTGTTAAAATAGGCGTGTACATCACTCTTGTTGTATTCTATTGCTTTGGTGAAATCGTTAATTGCACTTAAAAAATCCTGTTTTGAGAGTTTCATCACTCCTCGCAAGGAGAAAACACCCGGTTGCGAGGGGTTAAGATAAATAGCTCTGTTAAGGTCTTCAAAAGCCAACTCCTTATTGCTTGAGTATTGAAACGAAAGTCTTGCTCTCTCATAATAGGCATCTCCATTGAGTGAGTCCATATTAATTATGTCATTAAACTCATCAAACGCCTCTCGTACATTGTTGTTTAGAGACCACTCTAGACGTGCATGTTCAACTTTTGCAGGAATAAATTTGGGGTTGAAGTTGAGGCAGCTGTCTATGCAATCAAAGGCTCTCCTTTTTTTGTCTAACTCAATAAAATGAAGACTATTAAAATAGTGCGATAGAAATCCTTCCCGGTTAAGTCTTTTGGCATACTCAATATCTTCCCGTCCACCAATATTATTATTATACCTGAATCTGGCCAAAGCCCTTAAGCAGTACAAGTTGTAAGAGTCAGGAAAATATTTCATATATTTTGCGAGTAGTCTGGCAGCTTCAATATTCCGATTGCTCAGAAGATTCAGCATCCCTTTACTTAAAGAGGGGTTCAGGTACTTATGCATATCCAAACCTGAGTTAAAATTATCAATTCTAAGATTCAGGTTCACCCATAATGAGTCGTTTAGCAGATGGGAGGAGTAAATAATATTATCCACCTTAGAATTATCACTCACATTAATACCGATTAACAGTCCTCGCTTGTTAATTACCGGAGCTCCGAAAGAGAGAGAACTCATTTTCATGGTTATTATTCCATATCGTCCGACAAAGGGGAAAGTTCTAATATCATTAATCACATCTACAGAGATTCCCTTCTCGGTATCTTCGGGGTGGCTGAAGATAAGTACTTCGTGAGTGGCTATTAAAGTCTTTCTGGATATTTGAAGGTAGGGGATATCTTTTTGCCGACGCTGTTTAACCTTAATTAGTGCCAGATTTGAGTATGGGTGAACAGAGATTATTTGTTCAACACCAAACGATTTTCCATTGCGTGTTTTAATAACAATAGAGTCGCAACTATTAAACAGGCTGGCTTTTGTAATGGCTATCCCGTCAGCACTAATAAAGAAACCTGAAGCACTGTCAAAAACCATCTGATTTTTGTACCCCTCAATAGAGAACACAGCTTTTTCAGTTTTATTAATAGTATTAATCAGGTTTTGACTAACTAAACCATGATGAAACATTACTAGTAAAACAAACAAAGTATAATATTTGGACGAGATATTCATTTATAATTTTCCTTAAAACCTCAAAGAAACAAAAAAAGCAGCAATTATGCTTCCCCTGTTTGATGAAAACAGCTTTTCAGACCATTAAGGAGTGAAAGCTATGACAGTTATGAGATGGCTTGTTGTTTAGTGAGAGAGAAATAGTATTTTGAGGTGCAGGCTTCAATGAATAGGAGTATGATTTTTGGAGGTATTACTGCAAATCAGCATATAAATTTACACCAAGAAAATTTAGCAGAGTTAAGTTCCCCACTAAAAGAGCAGTAGAACCTTTTTGGACATAAAACACGAACTTGTTTTTTTAGATAGAAGCAGCTTTAAAAAGTGGTAAAAATGTGATTTTTTGCTCCGGCAACTCTCCATATTTATCTTCTGTCAATACGTAAGCCATATTGATGTTTGAAAAGGAGCCAAGCAGGTAGTGTAGACTTTTTAAGCTGCCTGACTTTCCGCTTTTCACCTCTACTGGAATAATCTCTCCGGCTCTTTCCAATAAATAATCAACCTCTGCACTACTCCCCCGTGTCTCTCTGCTCCAGTAGAACAGGCTGCCGGATTGAGAAGCAAGAAGCTCTTGTCCGACAAATTGCTCTGCCAATTTTCCGTTGTAGAGAGCTGCAAGTTTCTGTTTTGAGATTACCTTATCCGAATAAAAACCATAAATATTAGATAATAAACCTATGTCGAGAAAAACCGTTTTGAATCTGTTGCCTTTAACGCTAATGCCAAGAGGAACTCCTGTCGGTGAGGCAGATTTAACTCTAGAATATAACAGAGCCGTTTCCAATAGCTCAAATGCTTTTTTTATTGTAGGGTTCGAATATCCTTCAGCAAGGTTTGAGTATTTTATCTGCTTCCCGGTTTTACGTGCCACGGAAGTAAGTACCATATTTAGACATCTTCTGTCCGAATGACCGGCATACTTAGAAAAGTCCTGACGGAAGGCTGTAATTAAATCTGTCTGTATATTTATAGCTTCAATAAAACTATTTTTCGTAATATATGCGAGTACACTCTCAGGCATTCCTCCGACAATAAAATAGTTGTACATTTCGTTGTTTACTATTTTTATCATGAAGTCAGATAGTTGCACAAAGGAGCTTTTTATTTTGTCAGCTAACAACTCCTTTCCAACTGCAATTAAAAATTCCTGAAATGTTAAAGGGTACATGGATAATATTTGCAGCCTTCCCACTGGAAAAGAGATGCTATGAAGAACAAACTCTAATAACGAGCCTGCAGCAATTAAATGCAATTCCGGATTCTCTTCATAAAAATAGCGCATAGCCATAATGGCCTTCGGACACTCCTGAATCTCATCAAAGAAAAGAAGATCCTGCCCCGGAATAATTCTTTTGCTCAATGCCAGTTCAAGCTCTTCCAGAATCCGGTTACTATCAAGGTTAAAGTCAAAAATTGAGTGTAAATCAGGGTTCTTCTCAAAATTTACAACGTGAATATTCCCGTCAAAGTGGGTTCTTGCAAATTCCAGTACCGAATATGTTTTCCCTACCTGCCTTGCACCCCTTATTAACAGAGGCTTCCGTAAAGAATCACTCTTCCATTCCACTAATCTGTCAGTGATAAATCTTTTCATTCGAAACATTATTATTGACAAAGATACAAACTTTCTTTAAAAAACCAAGGTAAAAACGAAAGGTAGCCTTTAAAAAATCAAGGTAAATATTAAAGGCAACCTTTAAGAAATCAAGGATGAATTTGTTGGTGAGAGTAGTGACAATCCTGTTTTGTGTGTAGCATTCTCCGGTTAAACTCTACTCTTTTATCGGGGTTAACCTTCCTGCTACATCGGGTCGACATCAATCTGAAAAATAGCAGACTTTAATTCGCTGTCTGTTTTAACCCAATCAATACCCTGTGCAATGATTGCTTTCACCCTCTTTATTGAAGCATCTTTCTCAATTTTCACAAGCAGCTTATTAAGGAAAAGGTTTTGAATACGGTTTATTGGAGGAGCCTGAGGCCCCAACACTCTGTCGCCTAACGAGCGACTCATGAAGGCTCCCAGCATTCGGGCAGCTTTGTCGCATCTCATTTTATCCCGATGCTTGATGGTAATATTTATCAGCCTGTGAAAAGGAGGATACCGGAATAGTAATCTCTCTTCGAGTTGTGTTTTGTAGCTATTTAGAAAATCATTCTTAACAACATTTTGAATTACCGGATGTTGAGGGTCGGAGGTTTGTAGAATAACCAGCCCCTGTTTCCCCTTCCTGCCGGCACGCCCACTAACCTGAGCCATCATCTGGTAGCTGCGTTCGAAGGCTCTGAAATCAGGGTAGTTGAGCATATTGTCGGCATTCAAAATTCCCACAATACTTACCGAATCAAAATCAAGCCCTTTAGTAATCATCTGCGTACCGATGAGAATTTGAATCTTTTTTTGCTCAAATTCTCCAATTATTTTTTCGTACGAATTCTTGTTACGGGTAGTGTCTAGATCCATCCTTCCAGTTACAGCAGCAGGGAATATCTGCTTAATCTCCTCCTCAATCTTCTCAGTACCAAAGCCCCGTGTTTGCACTTCATGCGAACCGCATGCCGGACATGTTTTAGGTAAAAACAGGGCATGACCGCAATAGTGACATACCAACTGATTAAGATGTTTGTGATAGGTGAGGCTAACGTCGCAATACTCGCATCTGGGAACCCAGGCGCACTGCCTGCACTCAACATAAGGAGAGAAGCCCCTGCGATTTTGAAACAGAATAACCTGCTCATCATTGTCCAGTGCCTCTTTCATCTTCTCCAGAAGGATAGGATGAAAATGTGATTTCATCTGCTTTTTACGATATGCCTCTTTAGTATCAACCGGCAGAATCTCAGGCATCTTGATCCCTCTATATCGTTCAAACAGCTCAACAATGCCATACTTTTTGTTTTCGCAGTTGTGATATGTTTCAAATGATGGAGTACCTGTACCGAGCAGAGTTTTTGCTCCTGACATTGCAGCCAGCACTACGGCTGCATCGCGGGCATGGTAGCGAGGTGCAGGGTCAAACTGCTTGTAGCTGGTTTCATGCTCCTCGTCAACAATTACTAATCCAAGGTTTTTAAACGGTAAAAATACCGACGACCTCACGCCAAGTATTACTCTGTATCCACTGTTATTTATAAGGTTATTCCACACCTCAACTCTCTCAGCATCATTGAAACGGGAATGAAAGATACCAAGTTCGTCACCAAAATGCTTTTTTAATCGAGTGGTTATCTGCGTGGTTAGTGCAATCTCAGGCAACAGGTAAAGCACCTGTTTTCCCTTTTTCATATATTCGGTTATCAGGTGAATATAGAGTTCTGTTTTTCCACTCGAAGTAACACCATGCAGCAGAGTTACGTTGTGATTGTTAAAGCTATCGGTAATATCATTATATGCCCTTTCCTGTTCGGGCGACAGAGTTTTTGCATCAACAGTCTCCTCTCCACTGTTCATAATCCTGTCAACAGCAATCTCCTTTTGAATAAAAATATTCTTCTTAATTAACTCTTTAATAACTGAGGAGGAGGCATCCAAACGCTTTGTTAAATTGGTACGTGGCAGGAGCTTTCCCGATAAAGCATCATCTACGTCCCCGGCTTCCGAAAGAAATCCCAGCAGGAAAGATTGTTGCTTAGGAGCTCTTTTTAATGAATCAAGTGCTATCTCCAATTCATGCTCACTCTTCACTCTGTCGGAAAGAAGCAGATACTTCTCTCTCTTTGGTTTATACCCCTCTTTAATTTTTTCGTTTACAAATATTGCTTTAAGTTCCAATAGCCTCTTCACTACAGGCAAGCAGTTATTCATGCTTGATAGATTATTCAGCTCATTAATTGTACACCTTTTTCGTTCCGAGATAATATTAAGTAAAGTATCAGCCTTGTCGGGCAGAGGTTTTTCAGCAACGAAATTTTCGTTGTAAATAACGTACGATTCACTCTCCAACTTCAGTCCTGAAGGAAGAGCAGCCTTGTACACCTCGCCGATTGTACACTGGTAGTAATCGGCAATCCAGTTCCAGAATTTAATCTGATTGGGATAGACAACGGGAATGTCATCGAGAACAGATAGGATAGGTTTAGTATCGTAATCCTTTGGTTTGTTACTATGTATAGAGGCAATAACACCCGAATAGAGTCTTTTCTTTCCAAACGACACAACAACCCTTTTGCCCACAGCAACCTTGTCTGCCCACTCCTCTCCGGCTGCATAAGTAAATAGCCGGGGCAGAGGCACCGGAATAATTATGTCGAGATATCTATTCATCAATTAAAAAACATAAAAATAATTCTTTTTTCAATACGTGAAACCTATTACCCGGTTGTCTCTTAATTAACGCAGAATTAACAATCCTTTAACAGATGATTAACTTCGGGATGAGAGCAAACGATTAGTTTTGTTTTGAGTGGTTAAAGGAACAATTAAAAATGAGGAAAACAAACACTACGATGATACATTATCAGGAATATCTGTTACACGACAAAGAGGTAGAGAAAAATGTTTTGACTACCATAGCAAATAAAGATGAAATTACTCCTGACAATTTCTATCAAACAGGCTATGAGTGTATCTCATTTAAAAAGAGTTCTGTTTTTGCTCTTGAAGCTGTTTTAGCATCTGTAGTCCCCATGGACAAAAGTGTTATTATTCTCAACTCCGGAGCAAACAGCAGTGCAACTGTTGAAACCTGTCTAAAGCATAACATAAATTTCAAAGTTGTTGAGTTTTCGGATAATCATATTGATTTTACCTCATTAGAAGAGGTGCTTAGCTCCTCAGATAACTTTTCACATATCTGTATCTCACTAACGGAATCCACTTCGTTAAAAGATATTGACCTGCATCGATTAAAGGAGATTACAGAGAAGAGCAGTACCGGCCTGTTTCTATACTACTCGGGAGATATAATGAATCTTAACAGGATAAGAAAATACAAAATTGACTATCTTGTAGGGAACTTAATCTCTTCACTATCCTCCTTTGTTTTGGCACGAAGAAACAAGCTTGTTCAAACCGAAGGTAATGCCCGCTCTTTTTCAAAAGACCTGCATAGCCTGTGGCAGCAAACTTTACGAAATCGTCGCAGAGAGATTGAACCGATGTGTTTTTGAACCAGACGTCTTTACTCAAGATGTTTCCTATAATATTTTATCACGTTGTTGATGTTTATTTGTTCTATCGAAGGCATGGATGAGCCTTTATGTCAAACATAGTGGATATATCTAAATAATCCTTACTTTTTTGTCTTGACACAAAAAAGTAACAAAAAAAGTCAAGGCTTATTTCTGATAGCACTTTCCGTATGATTAAAGATTAAGTTCGTTTGGGTGATCTCCTCATATCTTCGGAGCTTCCCAAGCTCCCTAAATCTTCAATCACACTCCAAGCACAATCAGAAAGAGGCCGCAATAAAAACAGAGTTGTCTATTTATATTCAAAATCTTTAATATTAATATTGCTTTTCACCCACTACAAACGACATAGACCCAAAGTTATTTAATGTCTGCAAGAAAACTATCTGATTAATTATAACATCACAAAGTTATAACTCCTTTAGGTTATTGTAACGTGTTAAATAAAAAAAGCCCTTCATATTTCAGAAAGGCTTTTTATTTGTAAACCACGAGGTCAAAAAAATTAACTTAACAATGCTTTGTAAGCTTCGGCAGAGAGCAGAGAGTCAGCTTCTGCACTATCACTCATTTTAATTTTTATTATCCAGCCTCCTTCGTATGAATCCTTATTAACCAATTCAGGGGTATCCTCAAGTTCAGCATTAACTTCAGTTATCTCACCGGTTACGGGCATGTAAAGGTCTGATACGGTTTTGACAGCCTCAATAGTACCAAACACCTCTTCTTTATTAATGGTCTCGCCTTCGGTCTCTATTTCAACAAAAACGATATCTCCCAATTCGCTCTGGGCAAAGTCAGTGATTCCCACTGTTGCTACATCGCCATCAACAAGAACCCACTCATGATCCTTTGTATACTTCAATTTTTCAGGAATATTCATGATTATAATTTATATGATTTATTAATTAAGCCCAAAAGTAAAGAAAATCTTATAAAAAACCACGTAGTTTGAAATAAATGGAAAGTGCTAAAAGAAATAATCCTTGACTTTTTTTGTTACTTTGACATCTGTCCCGCATAGCAGGGTGTCAAGGTGAAAAAGTAGGGTGCATGTAAATGTGTTCTAAGTACGTGACAAACAGGTGTGTTAGAAAGTACAACAATCGCAGTGGATATCGCTGAGGACTCAATGTCTTTACTCATACAGAGGGGCTTACTTATTGAATAATCAGAGTGTTTTGTGTGTAGATGTTTTGTAATATTAACCTTTTATATAAATTGCACCATAAACAACCTCATAGTACTAAATGAAGAAATTATTACTGCTATTTTTTATTTTTAGCTTTTTTAATCTGTGGTCACAGAACAGTATCGATTCATTAAATAATATTTTGAATACTGCATTGGTGTCGGGTGATTCCCTTGGAGTTGCCCGGGCATACTACAGAATAGGAATAGTTTACGACAAGCAGGATGATTTTGATAAGAGTAATTTTTACCTGAACAAAGCACTTTCTGTAGCCAAAGAGATTAAATCATCAAAAGCTATTGCGGTAATAACTAACTATCTGGCAAGCAACTATTCGGAGCAGGGGCGACAGTGGGATGCTATAGAGCTTTATGAGCATTCGTACGAATTGTTTATTTCACTCAACGACTCTGCTGAAGCAGCAGCCGTGTATATGAATATAGGGACTGAATACTTAGATATGAGCCATTATGAAAAGGCTTTGGAGTATGAGATTAAGGCATTGAAGATTAAGGCACAGGTAGGAGACTCATTAAATATTGCATACTTTTATCAGTCGGTGGGAGATATATTCAAACTACTGGGGATGAATGATAAATGGAAAGAGTATATCTTAAAAGCAGATGAGCTTTCGGGAAACTCTTACTATGCTGATTTTAACACTAGGATAGCAATAATAAAGGATCTTGCAGCGATAAAAGAGAGCGAGGGTGACTATGATGGTGCTCTTCAGTTGTACGAAAAGTTGTTTTCTATCTCTCAAAAGAGAGAGTATGTCAGGGGAATGAATATTGCCTATAGCAGTATGGCAAATATATTTAAAAAACAGGGAAACTATTTTAAAGCGATAGATGTTGCAAAGAAAGCATACCGGTTGTCCATTGAAGAGCAGAATGTTTTGGTAATTGTAAACAGGTGTAATAAGCTGGGAAGTATCTACTTGGCACTAGATGAAGGTGTTGAGGCAGCTGATTGGTTTAGGCGTGCACTTGAAAAGGCAGGAGGAAAGTATCCTGATGAACTTATATTTAGTTATAATGGGCTATATGCAGCGCAGAAGCTGACAGGGAACTACCGGTCAGCAGTTGATTATATCGAAAAATATATCTCACTTAAAGATTCGATTGAAGATATCTCAGTAAAAAAGAGGGTGACGGAGCTGGAGACAGTCTATCAAACAGAGAAGAACAAAGCGGAGATTAAGGATCTTAATCAACAAAACAGGATACAGCGTCAAAAGTTGAATTTTCAATACCTGTTGTTATGGATGGGAGCGGTAATTACCTTTTTTGTAGTTGTGGTGGTGTTTTTGATTTTGCGGCAACAGAGGCTCAAGTCACGAAACAAGGAGGTTATGTTACAGCAAAAATTGTTAAGATCTCAAATGAACCCGCACTTCATTTTTAATTCCTTGGGAGCCATTCAGAATTTTATGTATCAGAATGAGAACAAGAAAGCATCATTTTATCTCGGAAGCTTTTCATCGTTGATGAGGTCTATCCTGATTCATTCGCGCGAGGAGCTGATATTACTTGATGAGGAGATAAAAACATTAACTAACTATTTGGAGTTGCAGAAGATGAGGATTGGTTTTAATTTTGGGGTGAGCTGCAGCAATGATATTGATGATGAGTTTACTTTGATTCCTCCAATGCTTATTCAACCATTTGTTGAAAATGCCATTAAGCATGGTGTTGTGGATATGGGTGATGAGGGGAGGATTGAAGTGGCATTCTCGAAGAGTGCTGGGAATCTAAAGATTGTTATTGACGACAATGGAGTTGGAATAAATTCATCGGATAAAAGTAGTAACAATGATGGTCACAAATCACTTGCGCTAGAGATATTTAAGGAGCGAATACTGCTTCTGTCGTATAACAACAGGAGACAAGTTGTTTATAATATTATTGATAAAAGTGAAACAAATTTGAAAAAATCGGGTACAACAGTAATTATTGAACTACCGCTAATACTTGATTGATGATGCTAAAAGCAATAATTGTTGATGATGAAGAGTTTTTACGATCAATGATACGTAATATGTTAACCGATAATTTTCCAGAGGTTGATATCGTTGCGGAGGCTGATAGTGTGAGTAGTGGGGTTAATGTCATTGAAGCAGAGAAGCCCAATTTGGTTTTTATGGACATTGAGATTAAAGGTGGTGCCGGCTTTGATATTCTTGAGAAGGTTAATTACAAGGATTTTAGGTTGATTTTCATTACTGCATTCAACAACTTTGCAATAAAGGCATTTAAGTTTAGTGCTGTTGACTATATATTAAAACCTATTGACAGGGAAGAGTTTTTAACATCCGTTAGAAAAGCTGTTATCGAATTAGAGAAGCCTCTTTTGAAAGAGCAGATAGAGAACTTCTTCAATAATTATCAGCATCTTCAAAATAAAAAACTTGTATTACGTACAGTTGAAGATATTCATATTGTAAATATTAATGATATCCTTAGGTGCGAGTCAGACAACTCATACACATCATTTCATATTCTGGATGGAGAGATAATCGTTGTATCTAAAAGTATTAAAGAGTATGCTGATATTCTTAGTGAATTTGGTTTTATCAGACCCCACCAATCACACCTTATTAATATGAATTTTATTAAACGCCTTGATAAGTCAGATGGTGGATTCCTAATAATGAAAGATGGAAGAGAGATTCCTATTTCAACCCGCCGAAAACAGAATTTGCTACAAATACTAGATAGATTGTAGCACTTTCAAGAAAGATGCCAGCGGATTCAAATCTGCTTCAGATTACAATAATAGAGAGCCTATTTTTGTAGAATGAAAATTAATTAACAAGCATCCGGAAATTAGTTCCGGTGTAATAGAGAGTTTTATTTACTAAATTATAAAAATTATAAAAATGAAAATAATGAAAAAATTAAGCACTGCTTTTTTAGCAGTTTCACTAATGGTATTTGTTTCGTGTGAAAATGATAAAAATAATGATGTTAATAATGTTGGATCAGGATCTATTACAGCAAAGATTGACGGGACTCAGATTGAGTTTGGAAATGTTTCAGGAGCAAAAGCCTTAGGACTTCTAACCTTAAAAGGAGACAAGGGAGATGTGAGAATAGTAATGCTTTTTAAAGATGATATAAAAGAGGGAACGTACAGTGGCGATGATTTACCTAATATGACTTATACTCCAGATAAAGGTGTTACCGGATTGTTAGCTATGTCAGGATCTGTAACAATAACAAAACATAATGAAACATCAAATGTAGTTGAAGGAACCTTTGATGTTGTGTTTAGTAATTATGGATATGAAGGTGGTGATGTTGTTGCTAAAGGCTCTTTTAAAGTGGAGTATGCTGATGCAGGAATTTAATAAACTAATCAATAAATTATAAACTTTAATTATTTTAATTATGAAAAAACTTTTTTTAATCGCAGTAATAGCTACTGCACTTTTTACAACAAGCAATTTGAATGCGCAATTTAAAGCAGGTGGTGGTTTGGCTTATGGAACTGGTATCAATAGTATTGGTATCTCTGTTGATGCCGGATATAGCTTTACTGAGAACTGGGAAGGAAAAGCTGATTTTACCTATTTCTTTAAGAATAATTTGGTTAAGTATTCAGCTCTCGATTTTGATGCTAACTATGTGTTTGATTCGGGGCTATATCCAATAGCTGGTATTAATTTTACAATTATTGGTTATGATTTTCCGAAATATGAAAGTGAATATGCTACATTTGGAGGCGTATCAACATCATCAACTTCCTTTGGTTTTAACCTTGGATTAGGTTATAATTTAAGTTTGGGTGAAGCTCTTGTGCTCTCTCCTGAGATACGCTATACTGTTGGTGTAAATTATTTACGTGCCGCAGTAAAGTTGATGTATCTGTTCTAAAATAGACAGAACATAGGAAAATATATTGGGAAGACCGGGAAACCGGTCTTCCTTTTTTCGTTAAAATGGGTTTGGTCGCAAATTGAGATTTAAAGAACCTTATGGGATTATAATTTTAGCATTAAAATACTATTTTTGCAATGATAAATTTTAAAGATTATAAAATATCTGTAAATGAAATCTCCGAAAAAAGATACATTATCTAATGATTATCTTAAAAGATTAAACAGATTGCTAAGTGAGAATGGAACTGTAATGTTCTGGGTAATATTTGCTCTCTCTATCCTAACAAGTCTTCTTCTGTTTAACCCCAGAATTAGTGAAGGGGGTGATGACAGTACCTATATTATCAGAGCTGCTAATCTGCTTAATGATGGGGTTTATCCCTCTTTTCAGGGGCCTATGTATCCTATGTTTCTTGCTGTAGTAATGAGTATTGCCGGTATAAAACTGGGGTTGTTGAAACTTGTCTCTCTGGTTTTTATGGGTATATTCTTCTATCTGTTTTACAAAGCATTTAAAGAGAGGATAGAACCAATTGTTTTATTTCCGGTTCTACTTCTGTTATCTGTAAATTCATACGTTTTATACTTTTCGAGTCAGACCTATGCTGAGTCGATGTTCATGGCTCTGATTGCTCTCTTTTTTGTACTCTTTTTTAAATTTCTTGATTTGCAAAAGGAGGGTGTTCCTGAAATCAGTCAGTTTCTGCTAATAGCATCTGTTATGGTGCTGCTTGTGTTAACTAAAACAATTGGCATAGGTGTTGTAATAGCGGTTGTTCTTTTCTTTTTAATTGAGAAGGAGTTGGCGGTTGCCGGAAAGATCCTGTTGGCGTTTGTGCTGATTATGGGTAGCTGGTTTTTGTTGAAGGGTGTTATTTGGGGATTTGATGTTGGAACAAGTAGCCAAGCATCAACTCTACTGTTAAAAAACCCGTACGACTCTTCAGAAGGACAGGAGACTATACTGGGCTACCTGAACCGTTTTGTGGATAACTCCAATCTCTACCTGTCAAAGCATTTTTTTAGAATGATAGGCTTGAGAAGTGTTGATGCACTATTGCTAAAGCCGGTTTTAACAGTATTGCTCTATGTGCTTTTTGTTTTTTCTTTTGTAAGCATTTACAAAAAAAACAAATACTTAACCTTTGTGGCTATTTTTATTGCAGTGCTGCTGGGTTCAACATTTGTAATTTTACAGAGAATTTGGGATCAGTACAGACTTATTGTGCCCTTCTTCCCTTTCATGCTGATAATTCTTGTGTCAGGGCTAGTTTCACTATTCAGGAATAAAAGACTTGTCCGGTTTCAGTTTGTGGTAGTTCTGTTTCTGTTGAGCACAGTGCTGTTTACGGCAAGCCGGTCTGTTGCAAAAACAGACCTGATGACTCTTCGCAGTAACCTGATGGGAAAAAGATATAAAGGATACACTGATGATTGGGCAAACTATCTGAAGATGACTGAATATGTTGGGAAGAAGCTTGATGAAAAGAGCTATGTTGCATGCCGTAAGCCAAATATGGCCAGAATTATTGCTGATGGTAAAAAGTTTTATGGAATTTATCGTATCGAATCAAATAACCCTGATATACTGTTGCAAAATCTAAAAGATAGAGGGGTAACACATATAATAATGGCCAATCTTAGGAAGACTCCTGCTGTTTGTAATGGGCAGGTAATTAATACAGTAAAAAGATATATGTTGGTGATTAGTAAAAAGTATCCCTCCACATTTATACTAAAACACACAATTGGCAACAGAGAACCTGCCTACCTGTTCTATATTGACTATTCCAAAAAAAGCAAATGACAAAGAGACAAGAGTATAAAGAGTATTTCACTAAGCACTCTGAAAACTGGGTGAAATATCGAAAAAGAAGAGCCTATTACTGGGATTCAATAACCAGGTACTGTAACTACTTTATACCTAAAGACAGTAGTGTGTTGGAGGTGGGCTGTGCAACCGGGGAGTTGCTCTCAGCGGTTAAGAGTGAAAACCGTACAGGAATCGATTTTTGTGAGCCTCTGATAGAGACGGCTAAAAGTAAATACCCTGATATCCGTTTCGAATTAATGGAGGCTGAAAACATTACCCTTGACGAGAAATATGACGTTATAATTTTATCGAACCTGATAGGTGTGCTCGAAGATATTGAGCATGTTTTCAGAGAACTGAACAGAGTAAGTCACGAAAAAACACGAATCATTGTCACCTACTACAACCGCCTTTGGGAACCCTTCATCAAACTGGCTGAAACCCTGCGGCTAAAGCGTAGAACTCCCAGTCAGAACTGGCTCTCAACACACGATATCTCTAACCTTTTGTATCTGGCCGGATTTGAGACTTACAAACATAATCGTAGCATGTTTATTCCTTACAATATACCGCTACTGTCATCTTTCTTTAATAAGTTTCTTTCGAGGCTGCCCCTTTTGAATGCACTCTCACTGAATCAGTTTGTTTTTGCCAGACCATTCCCTGCCAGACAAATGAAAGAGGAGATGAAAATAAAGCACTCTGTTTCGGTGGTTATTCCGGCCCGGAATGAGAGTGGTAACATCGAGGAGGCAATAAAAAGAGTGCCTGAAATGGGTAGCTTTACTGAAATAATTTTTGTTGAAGGGAACTCAATTGACGATACCTGGGATACTATTCAGGAGATGTATGAAAAGTATAAGGCTAAGAGACCTATTCAAATAATGCAACAGGATGGTAAGGGGAAAGGTGATGCTGTACGTAAAGGATACAGCATGGCAAAAGGCGATATTCTGATGATTCTGGATGCCGACCTGACTGTTGCTCCCGAAGACCTGCCAAAGTTTTATAATGCAATAACCTCCGGTAAGGGTGAATTTATTAATGGTGTGCGGCTGGTATACCCAATGGAGAAAAATGCCATGCGACCGTTAAATACTCTTGGAAACTACTTTTTTAGCAGTATGTTTAGCTGGATGTTGGAGATGCCTGTGAAAGATTCGCTCTGCGGTACTAAAGTGATGTTTCGTACCGACTACATAAAGTTGGCAGCAAACAGGAGCTTCTTTGGCGACTTCGATCCGTTTGGTGATTTTGACCTTCTGTTTGGAGCATTTAAATTAAACCTTAAAATTATTGACCTGCCCATAAGGTATCGTGAACGAAAATATGGAGATACAAATATCTCACGATTTAGGCATGGAGTAATACTGTTACGCATGGTAATGTTTGCCGCAGGAAAGATAAAATTTCGTTAATGAGAACTATTTTCCCGGTTTTTATGGTGTAATGTTCATATTATTTTCCAATTTTACAGGAACTTTTAAATAGTATCATGGATAGAGTGGCTATTTTCCCGGGGTCTTTCGATCCGTTTACTGTCGGACACGAAGATATAGTTTTGAGAAGTCTGGATCTTTTTGATAAGGTAATTATTTCTGTTGGATATAATTCAAATAAAAAAGAGTTCTTCTCTGTGGCAAAACGTGTTGAGTGGATTAAGGAAATATTCTGGGATAACCCGAAGGTTCTGGTACGTAAATATGAAGGTCTTACTGTTGATTTTGCTACCGAAGTAGGAGCTCGCTATATTCTGCGAGGATTGAGAACTTCGGCTGACTTTGAGTATGAAAGAGCCATTGCACAGGTAAATAAAGCGATGAGTAAAATCGATTCGGTTTTCCTTCTTACTCAACCTGAGCATACATCTGTTAACAGCTCCATTGTAAGAGATATTATTAAGCATGGGGGAGATGCATCACTCTTTTTGCCCGATAAGATAAAAAAGAGGATTAACGATTTTATGAGAAAATGAGGATATTTAGTTTAATTTCTGTTTCAATACTTTTTTTTATCTCCACTGCGTTTTCTCAGAAGGACAGTGTAACTCTTAAGGGGTTTTCGAAACAGTATGCCGGATTCAATCTCTCACTGCAACATATTAGTAACTACATCACCAATGAATCGGAGGAGATAGGTAATTTTAGAGTTGATGAAAAAGGGAATTTCTCTTTGTCAATATCTCTTAGTGATGTTACCTATGCCTATATCGATTTGGGTCTGTTGCGTGGATTTATATATCTGGAGCCTAACACAACTTACGAAATTATTCTTCCGCCCTACACACCTAAAAAGGAGGCTGACAGGTTTAATCCGTACTTTACGCCTGAAAGTGTAATTATTGGCATTGGAAATGATGATGCTTTAGCGCTCAACAGATCAATAATTCAGTTTGACGAAGAGTACGACTATCAGTTTAATACCAATGCTTTTCAACTGTTCAGTAGGGGCAATGTGAAGTTGGCAAACCAGATTGTAAGCAGGTTGGATTCTCTTTTCCCTTTTGAGGGTAGTGAATTTTTCAGAAATTATAAGAGGTATAAATATGCAAAACTTGCGATACTTAGTCGTAAGAGGCAGCAGCGGAGAGTGATTTATGAGTACTATTCCGGCTCTTATGTCTGTTTTGAAAACCCTGCCTATTGGGAGACATTTAACCTGTTGGTTAAAAACTTTTTCTCAAACTATTTTCCCGATAGCAGAGGAAAAGAGCTTAAGACTGCGTTTGTAGAGGGTCTCTCTTTCGATACTCTCTCAACTGTTTTTAGTGCTGACTCGCTGTTCCTGGATAGTGAATTCAGAGAGGTGGTATTGTTAAAGGGATTGTACGATGCCTTCTATTCGGGGCATTATGATGAAGAGAGGATTATATCACTCTTTGAGCAGGCATCAAAGAGAGGCTCTTCAGACAGAGTACGTAAGATGGCATACTCAATTCATAAAAAGGTAAATCACCTGCGCGTAGGATCAAAAGCTCCTGACTTTACTGTCTACACAATCTCGGGGAAAGAGAAGAAGCTATCCTCTTTTAAAGGAAAGTTTGTCTACCTTAATTTCTGTAATACTGAAAACTACACCTGCAAAAAAGATTTTCAGGTGTTAAATGCAATGTATCGTAGTATGAAGCGGGATTTAACAATAGTATCAATTGCCACCGACAAGGATCCTGACAAGCTGGCGAAATTTGTAAAAGCAAATAAGTACAGGTGGAACTTTCTCTATTTTGGCGATAATGGTAATGTGATATTCGATTACGACGTGAAAGCCCTGCCCGGCTACTTCCTTATCGACCCGGAGGGTAAGATACTTCTCTCACCTGCTCCTGCTCCCGAAGAGAACTTTGGCACACTGTTTTATGAGGCTGTGAAGGAGTATCGTTACAAAAAACTCAGGAAAGAACATCCGAAGTCTAAATCTATTTATGACCTTTAGCTGTATTCGCAGGGTTAAATAGCATTTTTTGACGAACAGTCTAATTTGATAAATAAAAAGCGTAAAATCTAAGGTGCTCTGCTGTTATTTTTTAAAGTTTTTAACTATGTTTGTGTGGTTTTGGCAGTTACTTACCTGCTGAAATAAAAATTTGGTACAAAATCTTTTTTTTATGCGAAGGGAGCCTTCAAACATATTATTCAAGTTTGGTTTATACTTTTTACTATTTTTCATCTCTTCAAATCTGTTGGCACAAGACCCCTCTGTTGAAGTGGTAAGTGGCGATACTGCCGTGTGTGAATCGGGTATAATCTCTTTTAAAGTTAAGTTTACGGGTAAAGCTCCTTTTGGAATTGCATACAGAGTAACCGATAATGTTAGATCTGTTACATATACTAGGATTCATCAGTCCGATGCTATCAAATCAGAGGATATGGATGCCAATAATATTTGGACAGAGACTCTTACTATATCAAATACATCTACAATAACCTTACTTAAAGTATACGATGCGAATATACTTCAAGAAGATATTTCAAAACCCGGAGATCCTGCGTGGTATTATAGTGCTGGAATAGAGGTTTCTAGTCAGGAAATGAATATCAGAGTTGACCAACTACCAACACCTGATGCCGGAGCTGATATTAATGCTTTATGTGGTTATGTTGCTACATTAGATGCTACTCCTAGTGACGCAGCCCAGCCTCATTACTGGAGAGCAACATCTGACGGAACATTTACCGACCCTCTTGACCCGGCTACCTCTTTCACATCAAATATAGACGGAACATTCACCCTCTGGTTTATCGAAGAGAGTGGTGTCTGTACCGACTCCTCTTCTGTAAGTGTGAATTTACTGGGTAGCCCAAAAGCAACCCTTTCAGGCTCCGAAACAATCTGCTCTACTGATGGAACATCATCACAAATAACACTTAGTGTTGATTACCAAAGCTCTTTTGCGCCATACTCCTATACAATTTCCGACGGAACAAACAGCTATGATAGAAATGATATTAATATTACGCCGGATGCTCAGTTGGTTTCAGCAATAGGCAATCAGAATTTCACTATTGTTACGCTTAGCGATAGACGTGGGGGTAAGCAATGTTTTGCCGAAACGGATGATATGCTTGGCTCAGGTGTTGTTACAGATTTGAAACCTGCTGCCTATGCGGGTGAAGATAAAATAGTTTGTGGTGAACTTAACACTAAGCTTGAGGGTGTGCTTGAAAATGCTGCCAACTCAGGCGTATGGTCAGCAGTAAGCGGTAATATCTCATTTGGTGAAGCAATCGCACCTAACTCCACAGCAACGACCACAACTCATGGTATCTATCCAATGATATGGACAGAGACAGAGCCGGTACTTGGATGTACAAATTCAAATGAGGTTCAAATTAATTTTGCCGAAACTTCCGGCCTGACATATAGTAAAGACACAGCCATTTGTCAGGGAAGTACCGCAATAATGCAGCTCAATGCCACAGGTAATAGCCCGTGGTCACTAACATACACAGTTGAAGGAACAAGTACTGAACATATTCTAAACAACTCCCCTGAATTAATTGATTTTACACCAGAGGAAACAACAACAGTGCTGCTTGATTCAATTGTTGGTGTGTATGGTTGTGTCTCTCACATTAAGAAGAATTATGTTATTACTGTTGATGAGATGCCGGTAGCAAACGCAGGCATATATGATCCTGTTTGTAGCGATCAGATACAATTGACTGCTGTACCAAGTATAATCAACTCATCAGGTGTGTGGCAGGGCACAGGTAGCTTTGAAGATTCTAATAACCCCTCTACACTATTCACATCCGATGGTTATGGCGAGCAGGCTCTTTCGTGGACTGAAACAAACAGCAAGAACTCCAATTGTAAAGATATCACCACTGTTACTATTCGTTTTGACAAAATGCCCGAAAAGCCCAATGCCGGATATGACAAGAAGATATATCTTGAGTTTTCAACAACACTTGAAGCTGACCTGCCTGATGTAGGGATAGGAACATGGTCAGCCGATTCTCCGGATATTACTTTTAATGATATTAATATCCCCTCGTCAGATGTTGATAATCTGAAGATGGGAATTCAAACACTAACATGGACTGTTGGTAACGGAGTATGCAAAGAACAGTCGGATGATGTGCTGATTGAGGTTAAAGGCTTAACGAATCCAACAGGTTTTTCACCCAACGGTGATGGAGTAAACGATCTCTTCAAAATTATGGGTGGACAACATATTGTCGGAAATGAGCTTATAGTGTTTGACAGGAGTGGCAAGTTGGTCTACTCAAAAAAGGATTATAATAACGATTGGGAAGGTATTGGACTGGATGGGTCACCTCTAAATGACGGAACCTACTACTATATATTTACGGGTGATAATATTGATCCTATTAAAGAGTATCTAATAATTAAACGCTCAAAGATCGAATAGTGCCAATGAAAAAGTTAATTACATTCAGTCTCTTTCTGTTTTTCTGTGGGTCAGCAATGGCACAGTACGACTTGAGCATGAGTCAGTATATGCATAATCGTTATGCCATAAATAAAGCTTTTGGAGGATCACGCGAAGCACTGTCGCTGTTCGGCTCCTTTCGTAAAAAATGGTCAGGACTGAACGGTTCTCCTATCGGACAATATTTCTCAGGGCATACCCCTTTGAAGAATGAGAAGATAGCTATCGGGCTTGATCTGTTTAATCAGCAGTATGCTGTATCGCAACACACAGGTTTCTCCCTGTCATACACATATCGGATAAGAACTAACGATAAAACATGGCTGGGGTTTGCTGTTACGGGTGGAGGTAATTTTATGTCGGCAGACTGGAATAGTGTTATAACTATTGATAATAACGATGCATCTTTTGCTGCTAACGAGAGTAGGTTTAGCCCTACTGTAGGTTTTGGAGTAAGTATATATTCAAACAAATTTTTTGCCGGAGGATCAATCCCCTCATTTTTTGTTCAGAACGAATTTGATTCGAATGATATTAATTTTGACATGGGTAGTGTTAACTATATTGCTACTGCCGGGTACGCCTTTTCGGCAGGTGATAAATGGATTATTCAACCATCGTTTATGGCACAGTACGACGGACTAATGTCGGAACTATATACCGATATCAATGCAACATTTGTATACAACAGGTTAATTTGGGTAGGCGTTTCATATCGCACTACAGATGAAATTGTAGGATTGTTGGGCGTTCAGATAAACCCACAGCTGAGGGTTGCCTATAGTTATGATTATTCAATTGGAGATATTGGTTCATACAACAATGGAACACATGAAATATCAATTCAGTACGATTTTAGTTTTAAAATAAAAACTCCAAATCCTAAGTTTTTCTAAATAGAGCAGGTATGTTAAGACTATTATCAACCATATTATTAAGTGTAGTTATTTTGTCAGGAGACCTTCTTGCCCAAGAAGTTAAAATTACACCTCTCTCATTTAATAATAAGTATTCAGAGGAGTTATTCCCTTGTTACATCGACTCATCTTTGATTTTTGCCTCTAACAGAAGATCTTCAATAGTGAAAAATTATTCTGACGAAAGCGACAATCTGCTTTTCCACCTTTATATCACAAAATTACACCCCGACAGTACCTGGAGCAATCCGCAGGAACTGGATAATACTCTAAATATTCCTTTCAACAACGGTCAGATTTGGTTTACAAGAGGAGGAGATACAGCTTATGTTACACGCAACCAGTATGACACATACGGTAAAAGTAAAAAGAGCCGTAGTGGAAATGGTCTGGGTATATTCGTATCAACAAAAAACAGATTAGGTAACTGGTCAATACCAAAGACTTTACCTATCAATTCGCAAGGAAACTACAACACCGGTCAGCCAACACTCTCGCCTGATGGTAAGCTTATGTTTTTTGTCTCAGACATGAACAACGGCTATGGTAAAACAGATATCTTTTATAGCGAGAATATTAACGGCACATGGAGTGCACCTCAAAATATGGGAAGTATAATTAATACTCCTGGAACAGAAATCACTCCATACTTTCACCCTTCAGGGAAATTGTATTTTGCATCCGATGGATTGGGGGGGGCAGGTGGCCTTGATATCTTTTTTACTTTACAAACTGAAGATGGTTGGACTGATCCTGTAAATGTTGGAGAGCCATATAACTCTCCGGGTAACGATTATGCATATTTTATTGCGTCTCATGAGGCTTGGGGTTTCTTTACATCTGATCGTTCGGGTGTTGATGATATCTACAGGGCTGACCCACGATATCCTTTGTTCGACAATATATCTCCACAAAAGGAGATTAAATTCTGTGGTTCTCTGTTTGATAGAAAGATGAGCGATAAGAATATGGCTAGATTTGTTTTCAAATGGGATATGGGTGATGGTAACGTGCTGATGGGTAAAAAAGTTGATCACTGCTATAAAAAACCCGGTAAATATCATGTTGAATTGAGAGTCTCAGATAAACAGGGATTTATTAAGGAAGATTATGTCTCTTTCTTCGATTTGAACATAAAAAGAAAAATACAGATATATATATCCTCACCCGATACTGTCAGAATAAACAGTGCAATTGACTTTAATACAGCTCGTTCCTTCTTTGGTGATTTTGTACCTGATACTTTTTATTGGAATTTTGGCGATGGTTTTAAAACAAAAGGGAGCAATGTCACGTATACATTTCGTAAACCGGGAGTTTATACTGTTTCATGCGGAGCATTTTCGAAAACGCAACCCGATGAAACCATGTGTAACTCCAAAAAGATTGTTGTAACAGAATAACTAAAGTATCATGATCAGAAAAAATACTGTTTTAACGTTACTCCTGCTTTTAGGGTTAACCTCTTCATTTGCGCAACCCGTTCCGGGTTTGGATGAGAATATACCGCATCTGGTTACTTTTGGTAGTGATGGTGATGTAGCCTGGGGTGATGACAGTTTCTGTCAGATAATCTTCTTCAAGATTCCTGAAAGTTATAGCGACCCTATCTATCTTCACGTATTTGACCCTGATGTTGGTGGTACTATCGATGAACAAAAAGGAAAATGGGACACTCAGATGAGTTACAGTGTTTTTGGCGGGAAAGGTGCATGGTCGGAGAAGGATGCACAGAATATGGTTATGGACGGAAACTACGATAGCGGTACACTGTTGGCATCAAAAGAGTTTGGAGAAGTTTCAAAATATGACGGTAAGTGGTACACATTCGGACCTTTCAACCCTTCTGAAGGAGAGCTTCGCTCTGAATTCGGAGGTTACGTTTTCAAAATAATTATTGAGGGGATCAGTGGAGATGATGGTAATTTGTATAATCTGTACCTTAGTAACCATGCTGATCGAAATCATGATGTGGAGGGTGCTTCAGCTTTCTACTACAAATACAAGTTCAGGCTGCATGACGATATTCATGAGGTAGCACATATCTATCCTCATATTGATGAGAAGGTAGTCTCTATTAAGCAGACAAATTTTGACTGGGATAACGACGGTCGTATCCAAATTGTGTCATTAGCCAGACTGGGTGATGAGCTTATGGCTATTAGTGGTGATAGTAAATGGGTTTCCAGTACTCATAAAATTTATGAGGATGAGAAGACAAACTCTCTGGATCTTCAGATGATTAAGAATCAATCAGGTAACATTAAAAGTAATAATGTTGTAATATATCTTGAAAACCAATATGGGGAGAAACTGCCATTCTTCAGTATTCCAATAGGAGAGTTCAAATATCAAAGTGAGATTGGGTTTGAAGGATTTTAGTTCTCATACTCCATAATCAGGGGTTTAATTCTATCTGCTAAATATAAATTATTAAGCCACAGGCTTGTCGCAAACAGCAAACAGCAAAATAAAACAGATGAAATATTTTCTATCTATAATAGTCTCTTTTATAATGTTTCTCTCGTTGCAAAATAGTGCAACAGGGCAAACATTCGAATTTAAGATCTATGACACATCTACCGGACTTCCTGATAATTTTATTTATGATCTTACTCAGGGTGTCAATGGCTACATCTGGGTAGCTACAAGTGAAGGATTGGCTAGGTATGACGGCCGCGAATTTGAAAATTTTACAGAGAAAGATTCTCTTGCTGAAAATTTTGTGCAGACCCTGTTTGTTGACAGCAGGGGTGTTTTGTGGATAGGACATAATGAGGGGAATCTCTCTTTTCTGAATGATAATGTTTTTCACAAAATAGGTGATACAGGCAGTAGCCAGCCAATATCTGACATTTGTGAAGACAGTAGGGGGAATATCTGGTTTATCGATCAGAAAACAGGACTTCATAAATTAGAAGAAAATAATAAACCGGTTCGAATTAATTATAACTGGAGAAAGAAAGGACATCGTATAAGATTCTACTCTACAATCTCAATATCGCCCAAGGAGTTCTTAATAGGGGCTTCTAACGGTTTATACCTTATTAGTCTTAATGATAATGATGAGATAGCAACTGTTAAGCAGATAAAGGATATCCCTCACACAAAGATAAACAGAATAGTTAAGAAGAGAGGGAAAGCAAATGAGTATTGGATAGCTACCGATGATGAAGGGTTTTATCACTACTCATACTTTGGAGATAATGCACGGCATGTTATAAATAACGACTTGTGCAAGAACTTTAATATTGAGAATGAAACTGTTCTTGATATCCATGAAGAGCCAAACGGAACTCTGCTTCTGGCAACAAAGGATAACGGTGTTATTAAACTTGTTTATAATCCATCAACAGAAAAATATACCGAAAGTTTTAACTTTAACACATCAAATGGACTTAAGGAGAATTATATAAAGAATATTCTTTGCGACAGGGAGGGAAACTACTGGTTTGGCTCTAAAACTGAAGGGGTATTTGCACTTACTCAGGACTACTTTATATTTTATAATCTTGAAGAGATTGGATTTAATGAAAATAAAGTATATTCTGTATACAAAACACCACAATCGTTGTGGATAGGGTTGAAAAACGGATTGCTAAAAGCTGCTCCCTCATGTTTTGCAAATCATGAGTATTACGATGAAGTGTTTGGTCTGCCAAAAGATATTATCAGAGGATACTATCAGCAGGATAATGGGGTTTTGTGGGTGGCAACTGCAAATAACGGTTTGTACTATAAAGAGCCCGGCCAATTAAGATATAAACCTTACTACTATACCTCCTCGCTTCTGAAAAAGAGAATAACAGATATTCTTGGTGATGGAAGTATACTCTATCTGGGAACAATGGATAGTTTCTTTATCATCGACACACGGAAGCATACTGTTAAAACTTTTTCGACAAGTGACGGTTTGCTGCACAATACAATAAATTTTGTTTACAAAGATAACGATCAAAATATCTGGATTGGAACCAAGAACTCAGGAATAACTAAGATTGATAGTACTTTGGGTATTGAAAGGTTTAAGATTGATAATCGGAGACAGGTTAATATCAGTGATATGACCCAGGACAGGGATGGTAATTTCTGGATGACATCAACAACAGATGGGGTTTATAAATACATCCCGTTGCAGGATAGTATACTTCAAATAACCACCCGCGATGGGCTTAAGAAAAACTTTGGTTATCACATATCTTGTGATTTTAAAAACAGAATATGGGTGTGTCATCACCCAGGTCTTACTTCAATAGATGCTAACACCATGGAGTTTAAGATCTACGGTAGTAGCTATGATATGGATGTTGAATTTTATCAGGTAGAGAAAGACGCCAATGAAACGTTATGGTTTGCCTCTGAGAAGGGTGTGATTAACTATTTTCCTGCGAGGGATATAAAAAATAATGTACCTCCTCTGTTGAACTTTACATCTATGCTTATTGATGGAGAGAAGGTTGACTTTACAAAGCAGATAGCTCTTCCTTACACCTATGGAAGGCCGAATTATAACGTCAGGTTTTCGTTTGTCGGAATAAGCTTTAAGAATCCTGAAGGAATAAGGTATGAGTACCTGTTAGATGATAAGAGTATAGATGAGGACAATGATAAATGGAGAAGTCTGGGGAATACAAACTTTAAAGAGTTTGACCGTATAGCTGTAGGTGATTACCAATTTAAGATTAGAGCCTTTAACTCTGACGGTATTCAAACAATAAACCCGATATCTGTATCTTTCATTGTCGAACTTCCGTTTTGGCGTAAATGGTGGTTTATTATTCTCGCTGTAGTATTTGTTGCATTTGTTGTTTTGATGATTATTCGTTACAGGGAGAGGCAACTTAAACATCAGAAGGAGCTGCTAGAGAAGGAGGTTGCATCACAAACAATAAAACTTCGCGAACAGAATATTGTTATCAACAGGAAAAATAGAGATATAACAGATAGTATTAATTATGCCAAAAAGATACAGGCTTCAATATTGCCGGCCAGAGCGCTGCTTGCAGATGTTCTTCCGCAGTCGTTTGTTTTTTTCAAACCTCGTGATATTGTAAGTGGTGATTTCTATTGGTTCAACCGTTCAGGCGATCGCTTTATTATCTGTTGTGCCGACTGTACTGGTCATGGTGTGCCGGGAGCATTTATGTCGATGATTGGAACAACAATGCTTAACGATATATTTAAGATTCCATCAGTTAAATCGCCTGCCGATATGCTTGAAAGACTGGATATGGAGATTAAAGTTCTGTTGCAGTCGAACAATGATGTGGAGTCGAAAGATGGTATGGATATATCAATTGTTGAGATTCATCTGCCTACAAACCGGGTGCGGCTTGCTTCTGCCAAACGACCTGTATATCTTTATATAGACAATGAGTTGTCGATTTATAAAGGAAACAGGCGCAGCATTGGAGATACTCTTACAGCCGGAAACAATACTCCATTCATAAATATCGAGTATCAGTGTAATAGGGGTGATGCACTCTATCTGTTTACCGATGGTTATTCCGATCAGTTTGGTGGCGATAAGGGTAAGAAATATATGACTGCAGGGGTGAAGAAACTAATTGGTGAAATTCATAACCTGCCAATGGATGAACAGAACGAGGCGGTGGAGAAGAGCTTTAATGACTGGAAGGGTGATGAAGCACAGGTTGATGATGTTCTGTTTATGGGGGTAAAGTTTTAACTATAATGATATTTGTTGATTATTCAAGGTTCACTTCAAGTGTATACTCTGACTAAAACAAATTTTCAAGCAATTTTTTTTCTGGGGTCGCTACAAATATAATTGGTATTGTAAGCGACCCCAGTGTTCATTATGCTATAAATAGTCCTTAATTGCTTATTGGATATATCCTTATATCCGTAACTAAATTGTTAACAAAAAATCAATGGCTGTGTAAGTTTTTCTTACACAGCCATTGAAATGTAGGTATAATAGACAAAATTTAGGCTATTTTCGAGTGGTTATGTTCAAGTGGACAAAATTTAGGCTCTATTTTTCATGAAAATTTGCACCTTAGAATAATTGATAT
>JALVBA010000144.1 GCA_027010905.1 Marinilabiliaceae bacterium | reverse complement strand
ATACTAAAATATTTTATCAAATCATAGATTGTTTTTTTTTTTTATTTTTCCTCTAACTAAATAAAAAATCAAAATGCGATTATGTGTTTTATTACAAGACAATTACATGTGTGTTAGCAGGATTCTTGCATAATTCAGGGTATATTAAGCTTCTTTGTGGCCAGCTCTCTCTATGTATAAATATTAAAACCAACAAAATTACATTTATTGGTTTTTCACAACTGGTTACTTTTAATCTTATTCAGAAAGAATCAAGACTGTATACATAAATATTATTGCTTAACATAAAATCATCGGAATTTGGAGTTATAACAAAGTTTTTTTCAGCTCCAATGTCATCAAAAGCAATCCTGTTACCCTTAGTTAATCTGGGTATAGATGTATATTTTACTTCTACACTCATCAAGGGAATTCCTCCCTTTACAACTACAAGATCACACTCAGCTCCAAGATGTGTTCTATAAAAATAAAATTGCATATCCACACTTAATAACTGAATAATCTGCTCAATAACATATCCTTCCCATGATGAACCAATAATTGGATTATTCTCTAACGAATTGAAATCATTAATATTCAGCAGAAAATGCAAAACTCCCGAATCCCTGATATAGCCTTTAGGAGACTTAACAAGTCTTTTTTTTACATTTCCGGAGTAAGGATAAAGCTGACGAACCAAATAGGCATTGTCGAGAAAAGAAATGTATTTTTTCCATGAATATCTCAAGTTAAAGTTGGGATTTTCATGGAAGAACTCTCTGGTTCGCATTTGTACTGCAACGGTAACCATTTCCAGCGTAACAGACAAAAACACCCTCTAAAAAAGCTTTTTCACAAACAATAAGAGTAATAATATCCTTATCTTTGCAAAAAATAACAAAATATGAAAGCATACGTTTTTCCCGGACAAGGGGCACAGTTTGTAGGTATGGGCAAAGACCTGTACGATAACTCAGCAGAGGCAAAAGAGATGTTTGAGAAGGCAAATGAGATATTGGGTTTTCGCA
Source organism: Marinilabiliaceae bacterium (assembly GCA_027010905.1). Classification (GTDB taxonomy): domain Bacteria; phylum Bacteroidota; class Bacteroidia; order Bacteroidales; family Marinilabiliaceae; genus JAADEM01. The sequence goes on along the minus strand of JALVBA010000144.1, from coordinate 8,632 downwards.
TTACCGACCTGATGTTTGAAGGAACAGATGAAGACCTGAGACAGACAAAAGTAACCCAACCTGCCATTTTCCTTCACTCGGTAATAATGGCAAAATCATTAGGCGACAAATTTAAGCCTGAAATGACAGCAGGTCATTCGCTTGGTGAATTTTCAGCTCTTGTTGCAGCCGGAGCCATGTCGTTTGAAGATGGATTAAAACTTGTATCGCAACGTGCTCAGGCGATGCAGAAAGCGTGTGAAGCAGAGCCCTCAACAATGGCAGCTATTGTAGGACTAGAGGATGAAGTTGTGGAAGAGGTGTGCAACAGTATTGATGATGTTGTAGTGGCAGCAAATTACAACTGTCCAGGGCAGTTGGTTATCTCAGGTTCATTTGCCGGCATCGACAAGGCATGTGATATGCTTACCGAAAAGGGAGCAAAGAGAGCTATTAAACTTCCGGTAGGTGGTGCTTTTCACTCTCCATTGATGAATCCTGCCAAAGAGGAGCTGGCATCAGCAATTGAAGCAACTGAGATTAAATCACCTGTATGCCCTGTCTACCAGAATGTGGACGCAATGCCACACACCAACCCGGCAGAGATTAAAGATAACCTTGTGGCGCAGTTGACTGCTCCCGTTCGGTGGACACAAACAGTTCAGAAGATGATTGCAGACGGCGTATCTTCATACACTGAACTCGGACCCGGTAAAGTACTGCAAGGTCTGGTTAAGAAGGTTGACCGTAAAATGCCTACCGAAGGGTTTAGCAGACTGTCGGATATAAAAAAATGACAATTGAATCTCTAACTTATAATTTCAGAAATCTCAAATCGGCATCCTTTAGTCTGAAATAAAAATATCAGCTATCGATGATTCACGATTTGAGATTTTTGAATTAAAGATAAAGATTCCCGGCATTTAAGTCCCGGTAGGGTCACAAGAGGTTAACGTAGAGCTAAACCCTGAGAATAGAGTGTTGGCACGAATAGCATAACCACGTAGTGGGCGGAAAAGAATACTGGAATAGATTCTTTCGCCCACTATGGTGCTAAGTTCCAATTTCTCAGAGTGATTTCATCCAGTACTCAAGAATTATGGCAATAGCACCAGCCACCATAATAGCTTTGAAGAACTACTTTTTATTAACTTTGTACTAAATTTTTATTCAATACAGAAACTACAGTTTAAATATGATACCGGCATCAAGATTAAATATTCGCAATAAGAGAGCAACTTACGATTTTGAAATTCTCGAGAAGTTTGTTGCCGGAATTCAGTTGGTAGGTACCGAAATAAAATCTATCAGACTGGGAAAAGCAAGTTTGGTTGATTCGTACTGTTACTTTGTAAATAGGGAGCTGTGGATTAAGGGGATGCATATTGCCGAGTATTTCTATGGTACATACAATAATCACATTCCTGTACGTGAGAGAAAATTACTACTTACAAAAAAGGAGCTCCGCAAAATTGAGCGTAAAACAAAAGAGTCGGGTCTGACAATTATACCGCTAAAAATGTTTTTAACTGACAGGGGCTGGGCTAAGGTTGAGTTTGCTCTAGCAAAAGGTAAGAAACGACATGACAAACGAGAGACGCTAAAAAAGAAGGATGCTAACCGCGAAATGGATAGGGCAAGAAAGAATTTTTAAATTTCATCACTTTCTAAAGCAACCTTTGCATAGTTATTGCATCTATCTTTTGATAAATCATATTTACAATAGTCATCCTAACGGTGATTATTGTACATATCATTATCAATATTTGTGAATAAACTTAACGAAATAATTAAGGGATGCCAAAAGGGGAAGCCTGATTTGCAAAGGGATTTGTATAATATGTTCTCTTCAAAGATGTATGGGGTCTGTCTTCAGTATTGTAAAGATCAAACAGAAGCTGAAGATTGTTTGCAGGAGGGGTTTATAAAGGTTTTCACAAATATTAAAAAGTATAGGTTTGAGGGCTCCTTTGAGGGATGGGTAAGGCGCATAATGGTCAACACAACAATTGAGTTGTTCAGGAAGAAGAAGCCGATTACATCTATTGATGATGTTGTTTTAGTGAAACTTGAGAATGAGACATTGGAAGAGGATGTTAGTGAAATTAGCAGAGAAGAGATATTTGAAATTGTAAAAGAGTTACCACCTAAGTATCGAATGGTTTTTAATCTTTATACTTTAGATGGCTTGTCGCATAAAGAGATTGCGAAGACTATGGATATTACTGTTGGCACATCAAAATCAAATTTATCGCGTGCGCGAAAGTGGATTAAAGATCGCTTGACAGAGAGAATGGATAACAAGGAGAGTGCAGTATGTTAGAAAAGAGTTTTGATAAAATAGTTAAAGAAAAACTTAACGGTATTGAGGTTGAGCCTCCTGCCTATGTTTGGAATGCTATAAATCAGCACATGTTGGCGGAGAAACGTAGGCGACGAGTTCTTTTTTACTGGCAGAGTGCTGCTGCTGTTGCTTTGGTTGTACTTTCGGTTGGAATCATCTTTTTTATGTCGGATAGAAATGTCCGAAAAAAGCAGTTGGCCAAGGTTGAAAATCCGGTGACAGTAAAAGGGGAACAGCCTGTTATTGAAAAACAAAAAGCATATGTGGAGAAAAATGCTCTAACGCCGGTAAATACGGCCTCTGCCACTATAAAAGAGACAGAATCATTTGACACGGAGAAGATAACTCGGCAATCTTCTATAGGCACTGAAAGGCAAGCCATTGGCATTGTAACTAAAAAGAGTGATACGTCTGCAAATCATCCAGTTGTTAATTTGGCAAGTGAGACTACTAAAGAAGTGTATCTAGCAAAGATGGACTATCTGTCTGTTTCTGAAATAGAGGTTGCTGTACCTGATGTCAGATTAGTTTTGCCGGAAAAGAGTATCTCAAAAAGACCTACTCTGTATGCATACAATACCGTAATGCCTGTTTATAAACCAAAATATAGAAAATTTAAGTTTATTGTAGGAGGTAGTGCTTCGCCAGCCTATAATTACAGAAACGTAAGTGAGTCTCAATACTCATCGGTTGTTCACAATGTGTATGACTCGTCAACAAGTGAGTCGGGTGTTGTTTCTGTGTCGGGAGGCGTGAATATGAGGGTGGAAGATAAAAGCCGGTGGAGTTTTGAAACAGGAGTTTTATACTCTCAGGTGGGACAGGAAGTTTCACAAACCACAAACCACAACTCTATCTCAGGCATATCAGGTTATGCAATGGCGAGCTCAGACAACTTTAAGAGGAATTCGTTAATTAGCACAAATAAGTTTAATAATACAATGGGGCCTATCCGTTACAATAACAATACCTCTATGGGAATAGAGCAGAACCTGCATAAAAGTGGGGTATACCTTGAATCTTCGGTAAACACTTTTAGCAGTCAGTCAGAGTCAACTACACTGAAACAGCTGCTCGACTATATTGAAGTTCCACTTATGGTGCGGTACTCCGTTCTCAACAAAAAACCGGTGATTACCTTAGCTGGTGGATTCAGTACAAACTTTCTTGTGGATAACAATGTTTACCTCGTAGAGAATGGTGAGTACGTAAATGCCGGAGAGACTGAGGGTATTAGCGGTGTTACCTATAGCAGTACTCTTGGTTTAGGGATGGAATTGCCATTAGGCAAATCTATTCGGTTTTCGTTGGAGCCTCGTTTTAAATACTACTTGTCTCCGGTAAACAGTAAGGGGTATAACTCATTCCGCCCTTACTCGTTCGGGATTTGGGGGGGGGTTAGTTTTATGTTAAACAGTTACTGATTCAGTGAATTTATCATCTTCTTGTAGACTCCGTTTTTCTTAAGCAACTCTTCATGACTTCCTGTTTCGCATATTGAATTGCCGTCAATAACAACAATACGATCGGCCAGTTTTATTGTTGTCATTCGATGGCTGATAATTATTGATGTTCTGTTACTTGTTATCTCTTTGAAGTGGTTAATAAGCTTTGCTTCGGTGAAGGCATCCAGAGAGCTTGTTGGCTCATCAAGAATTATTAGTTGTGCTTTGTTAAAAAATGAGCGTGCTAGAGCTGTACGCTGCCACTCGCCTCGGCTCAGCTGTTCGCTGTTTTTGAACAAGGTGCCCAAAGTTGTATCGTAACCCTCCGGCAGGTTCATGAAAATTTCGTGTATTCCGGCATTTTGAGCTGCGTCATGAATAGATTTGTCATCCGGCTGATTCCTTATGTTTCCGTACCAGATATTATCCTTTGCCGAAACATTGTAAAGCATAAAATCCTGAAATATCACACTTACAGCATCCGCAAGTTCATCTTTTTTAATCTGAGTCCAATCTGTCCCATCAACAGTTATTGTTCCTGACGTGGGTTTGTAAAGCCCGGCAAGCAGTTTAACAAGTGTAGTTTTTCCTGCACCGTTTGATCCTACAAGGGCAACGGTTTCCCCTTCGTTGATAGTTATGTTCAGGTTTTTTAAAACCCATCTTTTTGTGTTGGGGTATTTGAATGATACATCCTTAAATGTGATACCTTGTTTAACAGGCTTTGGGAAATGGAGATTTGCCGAGGTGTCTTTTTTCACCTCAATCTGCAAGAAGTCAAAAAAGTTTTTCAAAAACAGATTGTCTTCATAGAGTGAAGCAATTCGCATCAACCACTCCTGCAATACTGTATAACCTCGGTGCAGAGCAAGAAAATACATAGCCATATCGCCGGTGGTAATCCTTTTTGTAACAGTACTGTAGATGATAAATCCAAAGATTACCAGCAGAAATATGGTAGCTAAAATCTGAACTAAGGTCTCCCACAAGGTACGGGATTTTAATAATCGGTACCGTTTGCTTCTGAGTTTATGCTTTAACGATTCGTGCCTCCTTTTGAAAAGGTCGCCGAGGTTAAAGATACGCAGCTCCTTGGCAAAATCTTTCGACGTAAGCAGCCTGTTAAAATAGTTAACCTTACGCTCCTCTTCTGTTTGATCTCTGCGCAGGTTGTAAAATAGCTTCGAATAGTATAGTTTGAACACTATTATTGGAATGCTGACCAATATAAGATATGGGAGCAAACCCCAGTGAAGAGTCATTAGGATACCGACAATTAATCCCAGTGTAATGGAGTTTTGCAATAGACCCAGTATACCATAGAAAACTTTAGCCGGTCTGTAGGATGACTCCTCAATGGCACGGTAGAAAATGTTTTGGTATTTTGAATCTTCAAAATATCCATAAGGAATATTTATTGTCTTTTTATGAATCAGATTTTGAATGTAGTCATTTACCAGATATGACTGTTTTTCACGAATCAATGAGTTAACCGAGCCTGTCAACGCATTGAGGAGGAAAAAAACTCCGGCCAGAACAAAGATGTTAATCATATCGCCATCTGTAAGCAGAGGCTTACCTGTGGAGACAATCATATTTACATTGTCAATAACTAACTTGACAATATAGATAAGAATTAGCGGAAGGACTCCCTTAATAATGCTTAGAACAATATTTACAATACTCCATAAAGGGGAGCTTTTCCATATTATCCTCAGGGCTCTTGTAATATTTTTTATGCTGAATTTCATTTTCTGCTTTAGAAACTATTGTAACGCTAAGTTAAGAATTATAAATCCATTTGTGCCATGCAAAACTTGCATAGTGAAAAAATATTCCTGTAACTCCCGTTAACCACGACAGTAAATATCCGCCTCCCCTTGTTGTGGTTGATGTTAACGATCTTATTCTGCCTTTCCGGATACGGGCAATTACCACACCCAACAGATTCTCTTCCGATACAGGAGTGTCGTAATGTATAAGTCCGTCTCCTTTGCAGATAATAGATCCACCACTGTTTTTTATATACCTGTGACTGATAATCTTGTGATTCAGTTCATATATAATTATCTCCCCGCGCTTTAACGATTGAGGCGATACAGGTTTTACCCTTAAAACATCGGTAGGAAGTAAAAATGGGAACATACTTAATCCACTAGCTGTAACATCGGTTGTCTCTCCCGACCTCAGCAGCTTTATTAGCAGTTGCCTCCCTTTATGGTTACTCTCCTCCAAATTCACGACGAATAGTATCTGTTATTTCTGTTGTTGGCCTAAACCCCACTTCATAAACATTGCATCTCTTTGTAATATTTGTTATTGTCTCTAGATGTTTTTTTACCATCTCCTTATTGTAAAGAAACTGAATACAGTTCGACATAAGGCCGGTTATTCCGATAACTCCTGGTAGTGGTTTGATATAGTTATAGTGAGATTGCTTTAGTAGGAATATTGCTGAAACAACGCTCTCTTTGTAGACATCCTGATAATAAGGCATCGGTGTATTTGTCATTATAACCTTGTTCCCGTCAGGGATAAGAATAAGGCGGTCGTCATTAATTATTTGAGCTCCTTTTTGCTGCCACAATGCTGCCATTGTTGATTTTCCGGTACCCGAGATAGCAGAAAATACAAACCCTCTTTGTCCATCCTTTACTCCAGATGAGTGTAAAAGAATTCCATTTTTAAAGTGTGTAAGATAGTTCAGCAAGAGAGCTCCAAAAGGTTGAAAAAACGGATCGAACGCTATTTGACTCTCTCTGTTTTTAAGCTTCAGTGATACGTCGATACTTTTCTGTTGCAGATAAAACTCTGCCTTGACAATCTCTATTGGGGTATCATCGTTAATGTCAATTATGAGGGTGTAAGAGGAGGTGTCATGTTCAAAAACCGTCCATTTGTAAGGTATGTGGTTATCGTCAAACGACTCGCCGGTAAATACAGCTTTGTCTTTGGGCAGCTCAACATCCAGCACAACAGAGCATAAAATTTCAAAATCGAAGTTGTTCGTTTCATTCTTGCCGGTTAGAAATTTATATGACCCGGCTGTTTTATCTAATTTTAATATGTTATCTTTTAACAGAGCTTTTAGGTGGAGTCCTCCGGTTTTGTATAGATATGAACGTTCAGTATTGTTCATTTTATCATTTACATGTCGCTGAAGTCGGGCTTGCCTCCACCAAATGGAGTGCTGTTTGTTGAAGGAGGTGTGCTTGATGAAGGGTATGATGGTCTTTCCGGCTCCGCTGGAGCAGCCATGCCCGGAGGGTTGCCGGTTGGAGTAAGTAAAACAATACTTCTATCCAACTTAATAGAGCTGACTGTAGGAGCAGTGTAATATTTTTTAGAATTCAAAATCATTAACTTAGGTTTCGGTTAATTTTGTTCAAAAATAATTTTTTTTCCTAAGGCCTTAATAAGAAAGCTGTTTAAATCGTCAACAGCCTCTTGCCTGTCCACCTCAAAAGTATTCAATATCTCTTCTACCAATTCAGAGAAAGACTTTTGCTTTTCTAACAAATGATATATAAAAGTACCCAATTCATTAAGAGTTATCACTTCATTCATCTGAGCAACACTATTAACTAAAGGAACCAATATTGTTTCACTGTCAATGGTCTGTTCTACAAAACCATCTTGTTGTTTAAAACACCTTTCTTTCACAAATAAAAGAATATTTTGTTCAAAAATAAAATAAAATTCAACTACAATACCTTAATTTGCAGGTATTATGTAAGTTTTTTTGATAAAACAGCTATTTTACCGAATAAACAGCCCATTTTCACTTGATTTTAAAATTTTAATCTCGCAAAAGGAGCAACATCTTGTTCTGTAAAATCAGTTTTTAAAAATTTATAGTAGCCATTAATGGCAATCATTGCGGCATTGTCAGTTGTGTACGAGAGTTTAGGGATAAAGGTTTCCCAATCCTTATGTTTCTCTATTTCACTACGTAACCCCGAATTTGCAGAAACTCCTCCCGCAAGGGCTATTTGCCTGATACCAGTGTCGTTAGATGCTTTTATTAATTTATCCATTAATATTTCAACTATTGTAGATTGAAGTGATGCACATAGGTCATTTCTGTTTTTCTCGATAAAGTCAGGAGCCTGTTTTATCTCGTCGCGTAAGAAGTATAGAAAAGATGTTTTCAATCCGCTAAAGCTGTAGTCGTAATCTTTTATTCTGGGTTTGTTAAATGTAAATTTTTTACTGTCTCCCTCTTTGGCAAACTTATCAATTAACGGTCCACCCGGATATGGAAGCCCCATTATCTTAGCACATTTATCAAATGCTTCACCGGCGGCATCATCAATGGTTTTACCTATAATCTCCATGTCAGTATAGTCTTTCACAACTACAATCTGGCTGTTACCGCCAGAAACTAAAAGACAAAGAAAAGGAAATGAAGGTTGAGTATTGTCCTCATTACTCTCTTTAATGAAATGTGCCAATACATGGGCATGAAGGTGGTTTACTTCGATTAGAGGAAGATTGCGGGCCAATGCAAATCCTTTGGCAAAAGATGTGCCTACCAGTAGAGAGCCCATTAAACCCGGACCTCTTGTGAATGCAATGGCATCAATATCCTGAATGTCAATTTTAGCATCTTTGATTGCCTTATCAACTACAGGGATGATATTCTGTTGGTGAGTCCGCGATGCCAGCTCAGGCACCACTCCTCCATATTCACTGTGAACATCCTGATTTGCCACTACGTTCGAGAGAATAACCTCATCTCTTATTACTGCTGCCGAAGTGTCGTCGCAAGAAGATTCTATACCTAAAATTACAATGCTCATTTGCTAGTTATTTTAATAATAAGCTAAATATTGTAAAATATTATAGATTAATACTTTTACAA
>JALVBA010000143.1 GCA_027010905.1 Marinilabiliaceae bacterium | reverse complement strand
TGGTTAGAATTTAGTTGTGCCGTTATAAGTTTTAGTATATCCAGTTCACTTGTAAGCTTTGCCCGTTTCCATTCGTTAAACATTTTCAAGTATTCGGTTGATGTGATAGAGCCGTTCTTCATCTGACTTTCGGCTGCTTTATACACGCTCTCCTTCAGAGATATTATCTCTTTATCAAGCTTAATCTGTTCTTGATATTGCGATATTTGTGTTAGGTATTGATCCTCTTCAATCGTAAACTGTTTTTCCATTGTAGCCTTACTGTCGCGAATAATCTGCTGTTGTAAAAAGAGCTGTTGTTTCTGTTTCTTGAATAGATTCCAGTCGAAAATATCCCAGGTGAATTTGGCACCTACCATTGCATAGGTGTGTAGATCGGTGTTCATGAAATCGTATCCGGGGCGTCCGTAGCCAGCCTTGGCAAACGCAAAGAATTTAGGCATACGGTTAGTTTTGAATTTGTTGATTGTAGTTGCTGAATAGCTCATCTGAGCATCTAACAACGACAATTCAGGTCGTACGGCATTTGAATTGTCGATTATAGTTGGAACGGCAAAAGAGTACGATGAATCTATTTCAAGTCCGGTAATAAGGTTTAAGGAGTTAATGGTGTTAATCTTGGCTGATTTCACTGTGATAGTCTCTTTTTGTAATTTCAGCTTCTCTGCTCTGATATTATCAAGGTCACTTTTTAGTATTGTACCGTTTTCAAATGCAGATTTAAGAGTCCTGATATTTTTATTCAATTCCCTTTCTGATATCAGCAGCACCTCTTCGCTCTTATCCAGATATAGATACCCTGAATAGAGTTGATTAATCTTACCAACTAAACCGTAAGTCTCGGTGTTCAGTTTCTGTATGTCTATATCGTTGGCAGCGTGTCGAATATTTTTTTCCGATTTAACAACCCCTCCATCCCAGATAATCTGATTGATATTGAGCTCAACATTATAATTGTCGTTGGGGAACTCAGGGAAGAAATCAGGTGAAGTTGGAACGGTAGGAAATGTTACTGTCTCAGACTGATAGGTTGCCATGCCCGAAAGATTAAGTTTGGGTAGATGGTTTTTATTCAACGTCTCATCAATAAGCTGACGTTGTGAGTCGATGGTAAGCTGTTTCTTAAATGCCGGCCAGTTTTGCCTTGCCGCACTCACACACGAATCGAGTGTAATCTCTTGTGCATACACCGATAGTGGCAGGAGTATTGTTAATAGTGTTATAAGTTTTTTCATCTGTTTATGTTTTATTAAATTCTAACACAGAGGCACAAAGGCACAGAGTGTCTGTTTGGTTTATAATCTTGTTGCAACGCCATTACTCTATTATTCATTTTTTTATAGCCTTGATGATGAACTTTGCTACTTCAGTTTTTCTTTTTTCCATCAATTCCTCAAATGTCTTCTTATTATCATTTAATATAACTCCTTTAATTACCGGTTTCGCAACAAACGGGAAGAGACAAAGAGAGATGATATTTATAATTAATTGTTCAGGCTCAATCTCATCTATTAATCCCTCATCGATTCCTCTATTTACTTTTCTTTTTATTGTATCAATCTTCACTCCTGACGAATGAAACAGTTCCATTATACTTTCAGGATGGTTGTTTATCTCTTGAATAATAAATCCCGGAATGCGAGGGTTTTTGATGAAAGTCTCTATATAGGAGTAGGTGAAATTTTCAATGTTTGAAATAATATCATTGTCATCTTCAAAAATACTTACAAGTTTAGGTAAGAAAACTTTAAGAGCTCTTTTTATTATAATCAAAAACAGAGTCTCCTTACTCTTATAATAGTAGTGTAGTAATGCTTTGTTTATGCCGGCTTTATCTGCTATCTGTTGCATACGAACACCGCTGAAACCCTTCTCTTCAAACTCAAGAATTGCTGCATCTAAAATTTTTTCACCGGTATCTTTATTGTATTTCATATTGCAAACTTAACCAAATAGTTAAATTAAAAAAATACCCAGTAAATTTGCAGGTTAGTGAGTATTAACTATCTTTGTGCGAGATTAATTTAATAACACTATCTGATGTTAACAGAAAGACAAGAAGAGATAATCAATACATCCATCGAAATAATTGCCAGAAAAGGGATTCAAGGCCTGACAATAAAAAATTTGTCAAAAGAGATTGGAATATCTGAGCCGGCAATATACCGACATTTCGAGAGCAAAACAGACATCCTGTTAACCATACTGAAAAACTTTCAGGAAGTTTCATCATTTATGGATGAAGCAATGAGACTCGGGAATGAGTCAGCTCTAAATAAGATTGAATTTATGTTTTCAAAGATTATTGAGATCTTTACGATACAGCCCTCTCATATCTCTGTTATCTTCTCAGAAGAAATTTTCAAGAATGAGAAAATCTTGAAAGAGAAGATTGTTGAAATAATGAATTCAAAACAGAGAACTATTGAAGAATTACTTGCAGAGGGACAGCATAAAGGTGAGATAAGAGACGATATAGATTTCAAAACTCAGGCTCTGATTGTAATTGGCTCATTAAGATTTCTTGTTAAGCAGTGGGACTTGAAGAGTCAAAATGAAAACCTTAATGAAGAGGGACAAAAACTCATTGAAGGACTCAAACTCATTTTAGCAAGGTAGTTTTTTTTGAAATCAATGTTAGTTAACATTAACTATTAAATAGATTATACAATGGAAAAAATTTTAAACAAATTACTTAATTACGGATGGTTAAGCATGATTGTTATTCTGGCTATCTCAGCATATTTCATGTTTGAGATGAAAGAGAATACAAGAATGGAGACCAACCTTGATAAGTACATGCCACACGACCATCCGGCATTCGTTTATAGCGATAAGGCTGAGAGTTGGTTAGCATTAAGGATGGAATTATCATTGCTCTGGAGAATAAGAATGGTGTATTTAATACCGAAACGCTTGATACCCTTAAGCAACTTACCAAACGTTTTAAGAAATTTGAAGAGATAGACAAGGATGATGTAACATCGCTCTACACAGCAGATAATATTATTGGCACTGAAGATGGGATGGATGTAAAGAGCTTTTACAAACGAGTACCCAAATCGGAAGAGAAACTTAAGCAGCTTAGAGAGAATGTGGTTAATAACGAGATGGTTTTTGGCCGGCTGGTTTCAACCGACGAAACAGTTACCGTTATAATTGCCGAGATTGGTGACGATGTATTTACACAAAAATTTTACAACGAGATTCTTGAAACGGCTAAAGCATCACAAACAGACGATATAAAAGTGTATGTTGCCGGCCGGCCTATTGTTGAAGGAACAATGGCATTGCTGGGACCTGCCGACATGAAGAAGATGGTACCGATAGTGATTCTTGTTATTTTTCTGGTACTGTTTATAACCCTTCGAAGCTTTAAAGGTACACTGATAACTCTTGGTGTAGTATTCCTCTCCACCATTTGGGCATTCGGGTTAATGGCTACAGTAGGCATACCTATATATGCAGTATCCACAATGATTCCGGTAATGCTGATTGCCATTGGTGTGGCTGATGGAATACATCTCTACAGTCATCTGCAGGTATTCATCAATCACTACCCCAATGCTACTAAAAAAGAGGCAACGATAGATATGATTAAACATCTGTGGAAACCGGTTGTGATGACATCGGTTACAACAGCTGTTGGTTTTATTTCACTTCTCACATCACAGGTTTATCCGGTTAAATACTTTGGTATCTTCACTGCTTTTGGTGTGATGATGGCAATGGTCTTTTCGTTGGTATTCTTACCTGCCGGAATAATGATTTTCGGTCTGCCTAAAGCCAAACCGATAGATAAAGATGAAGATAAGGGGGGGCACTCTCACTCTAAGCTTGCTAACTCTTTTGCAGTCTGGATAATTGAACATAAATATGTGTCAATTGTAGGAACAGCAGTAATTGTTATACTCTCTATCATTGGGATGCAGAAGATATGGATTAACTCCAGTTTTCTTGAGAAGTTTGAAAAGAACAGTGAGATTGTGTTAACCGATAAATTTATTAATGAACATTTTGGAGGTACAAGTACTCTAAATCTGATTCTTGATGCTAATGGCAAAAAGGATGTCTTTAAAGAGCCTGCTGTATTGAAACTGGTAGACAAGATGCAAAAGGATGTTGACGGTCAACTTCAAATCGTTGGCAACACATTCTCATTGGCCGACTACATAAACCGCATGAACAAGGTTATGAACGCCGACGAGGAGGAGTTCAACACAATACCCGACAGTAAGGATATGATTGCTCAGTATCTGCTGCTGTACGAAATGTCGGGTGACCCCGAGAATCTGAATAAGGTAGTGGATTACGATTATGAAAAGGCTAATATTACATTTCAGCTTAAGAGTGATAACTCAAAGGCAATGGATGCATCATTAGCCATCATAAAAACTTACAAAGATGATTTTCATAAATTGGGAATCACCATGAATTATGCCGGTAGTGGATACAAAGGATTAGTTTTTACAGACCTCATTCTCGAAGGTCAGATTATGAGCCTGATTCTGTCGCTGATAATAATCGTAGTGCTTCTTTCGCTAATGTTCAAAAACACTATGATTGGATTAATAGGCTCTGTACCGATAATTATTACTGCTCTCATAAGTTTCGGAGTAATGGGATTTTTAGATATCCCCCTTAACACAACAACAGCTCTACTGTCGAGTATTGCAATAGGTATTGGGATTGATTATGCGGTGCACTTTCTGGAGCAATATCGGCATAATGCCACAACTACCGATAACCGAATGGTGGCAGCACAAAAAACTATGGCGCACTCGGGAAGAGCAATTATTTACAACGCTATTGTTGTTATTGCGGGATTTTTGGTACTGCTATTCTCGGTATTTCCACCAAACCGTGAACTTGGAGCTTTAGTTTCACTAAATATGTTCACAAGTTTTGTTGGCACATTAACCATAATGCTTGTACTACTATATATGAGTAAAGTATACTTTAAGAAGAAGAATATAGAAAAATAATAACCATTAAAAATAACCATCATGAAAACTTTAAAATTTAGTTTAATAGTATCGATACTTGCTTTAAGCATGGGTGTGAATGCACAGGAACTTACCGGGCGCGAAATTGTTGATAAGGCATACAACCTCCCAACCGGTGATGATATTACATCAACACTTACAATGACACTTATTAATAAAAGCGGGCAATCGCGAGTTAGAAAGATTCAACAATACACAAAAGACTTGGGAAAAATTGAAAAAAGCATCATGTTCTTTCTCTCTCCTGCTGATGTGAAAAACACATCGTTTATGAACTGGACTTACGACAGTGATAAATCGGATGATCAGTGGATCTATCTGCCCGCCCTCAAAAAGGTAAAGCGTATCTCAAGCGATAGTAAGAGTGACTACTTTATGGGGTCAGACTTTACTTATGATGATTTGGGCGACAGAAAGCTTGATGCCGACACTCATAAACTACTCAGAGAGGAGTCTACTAATGGACAAGAGTGTTACGTGGTTGAGAGTGTTTCGATAGATGAAGATTATATCTACTCTAAAACTATCACCTGGATTAACAAAGCCAATTTTGTTGGTGTAAAAAAGGAGTTTTACGATGAAGATGAGGAGCTATTAAAAATATTGACAATAAAAGAGGTTAAAGAGATTTCGGGGTTTTGGACTATTACACACTCAGAGATGGAGAATGTACAGAAGAATCACAAAACAGCTATTGAGTTGGATAATATTAAAATCAACACCGGCGTTCCGGCATCTAAGTTCAGTGAGAGAATGATGATGAGAGGAATGTAGAATCAGGATTTACTAAACCATTAAAGGGAAACCTGATTTTCAGTAAGTATCAATTAAAAGGTAACACACATAATCAATAATAATGTACAAATATTGCTTCATACTGTTTCTGTCTCTGGCTTCTATCTCTACAAGGAGTAATACCATTGCACAGGAACAGTTTGATGGGGCAATTCCTGAGATAACAGTATCTACAATTTCATCGGTTAATGAGGGAAACAGCTATATTACTTTCCCTACCGATATTGGTAATCTGGAACCTTTGTGGTTTGAAGCAAATTTGAATCCCAGTTTTCATATCCGACAAAACAAAGATTCCAGACTAATGGGGGTATTAACTCCGCAGATTATCTTCAGGATGTATCAGGAGCCATCATTCCCAATACGAACACCCAGTTTTATCCCGCAGGTCACTGTCTACTACAAACTCCTATCAAAAACGGAGGCAAACAGCCTGAGCATTACAGGGAAATTTGCTCATCACTCAAACGGACAGGATGGTGAATTTTATCTTGACAATGGAGATATTAATATCCACAATGGAAGTTTTGCCACAAACTTTTTTGAGATGGGTGTAATCAAAACAAATTATAACAACAGACTTAGGGCAGCTCAGTTCTTTGGCACATCACTTGAGATACATACTAAAGGTTTATCAAACAATGAACTTGACGGAATCTATGGTTTTTACAGATGGAACACATCATTTTCTATTTTCAGGCTACCGGAAGAATCTACCGAAAAGAAAAAAAGAGCATCGATATCAATAAAGGGTAAAACCTCATGGATATTTGGGGAATTAAATGACTGGAGCACATTTAACATCAACAGGTTAAATCTGAGTTTCACATTCTACTATCATCCAAAATTCCTTGAAGAGATAGGTTTTTTCGCTCAGTTTTATCATGGAATGGATTACTACAACATTTATTTCGACCATCAGGTTACCG
The DNA here is from genome assembly GCA_027010905.1 of Marinilabiliaceae bacterium. GTDB lineage: Bacteria > Bacteroidota > Bacteroidia > Bacteroidales > Marinilabiliaceae > JAADEM01. Next base: position 2,934 of record JALVBA010000143.1, on the reverse strand, counting down.
TTTTACGATTTGGAATAATGACAGAGAAATTACGATTTTAAATAAAAACAATACTGATATGAGAACAAAAGGATTAATATTAGCACTTCTGGTTTCATCAGGACTATACATGAAAGCTCAGCAAGTTGACATTAATGGTTTTGTGAGAAACTACACAAGTGTACTTTACGACAATGGAGATTTTAATATGCTTCAAAACACCTTAAACCTCAATTTTGAAACTATTGGCGATAAGGTCGCATTAAAAGCAAACCCTATGATTTACCTCTACGGAAATGACAGTATAGACTTTCAGATGCGTGAAATTTACCTTGATTTTTACTTCAACAGCATTGACCTTCGTATTGGTAAGCAGCAGGTGGTGTGGGGTAAAGCCGATGGAGTGTTTATAACCGATATTGTATCACCACTTAACCTTTCGGAGTTTTTATTGCCTGACTTTGACGAAATAAGAGTTGGGGTTTATGCAGCAAAATTCGACTACTATTTTGGCAGCAGTACCATTGAAGCTATCTGGAAACCAACCTACGCAGGCAATCAACTACCTTCGTCAGGATCAATTTGGTTTAAACCTCCTGAAATGCCGGCACCGGCAACATTTGACTATTCGAAAGATAAGATTGACGCAAATTTTGAGAACAGTGAGATATATCTGAAATATTCACTCTCATCATCGGCCATTGATTTTGATGTTATGGGAGCCTATGTATGGGATCAAACAGCAAGTATGCATGTGGACAAAGAGTATGGCCTCAATTCGTTCGGCAACCCAACTCTTACCGGATTGTTAATTACTCCTGAGCACCATCGCCTCTATGTTGCCGGATGCTCTTTTACCTCAACAATTAAAAGTTTTGTTTTAAGAGGTGAGGCTGCTTACTACAATGGCAAATATTTCCAGTCTGCTGACCCATTGGTCGAAGGAGCATTAACTCAAAAAAACTATCTGCATTACGTTGTAGGCTTAGATTATGGAGTAGGAAACCTAAAACTAAGCACTCAGTTTATTCAAAAGTATATTATGAATTATGAGGATTTAATTGATGAGGATGAACTGCAAAACACAATGACTTTTCTTGCACGATATGACGCTATGCGCGAAACACTGCATCTGGAACTATTTTCGTATGTAGGACTCAATTATGGAGATGCACTAATCAGACCAAAGGTGACATATGACTTCAGCGATAGCTTTTCAATACTGCTTGGTTCGAATATCTTTGTTGGTGACAACCGCGGAATTTTTGGTCGCTACAATGACAACTCAATGATTTATACAAAAATTAAGTATAATTTCTAAATTTCAACTAGGTTTGCAGTAATACCTTTTTTATTCATTACTGTTCAATAACTCTCTCTTTTACTTTTACAGCCGGGTTTCCGCGATAGATGCTGTATGCATCCATATCTGACGAGGCAACACTCTGCACGGCAAGCACTGAATGAGAATGGCATGTAACGCCTCCTGCCACAACGCCATAGGCACCAATCCAAACTCCATCTTCAAGAGTGATAGGAGATATCATCAGGTCGAAAGTGACTTTTTTGTAGTTGTGGTTTCCGTTTAGCAGAAGTGCCCCTTGCGAGAGGCAACAGTTAGAACCGATAACAATACTATCGAGACTGTCAATCCATACTCTCTCGCCAATCCATGTGTAATCGCCAATTGTAAGTTTCCAGGGGTACTTGATGTTAACACCGGGTTTAATTACAACCCCTTTGCCAATTTGTGCTCCAAACATACGTAGTAGCAACACCTTAATTGATGATATGGGGTTAAGAGTATTTATAAAAAATAGTACATTGGTAAAATACCATAATGTTCGCTTTATTGCTCCGGCTCCTTCGTCGAACCAGCTGTTGTTGTATTTTGATAGGTCGGTCTTCTGCATCTTATCTGTGTTTAATATCTGAGTATATCGTTAAGGTTTAGTATTAATTCATCTATTTTGTCTTTCCGGATTTTCCCTACTTTTTTGATAAATCGTTCTTTTGAAATTGATCGAATGTGAAAAAGAAGTATTTCCGATTTTGCTTTTAATCCATTTTCGGAATCAGGCTCAAGGATTATGTTGCCTTTGTAGTTTTTGATACTTGTTGTTAAAGGGCATGCGATAACTATCTTCAGATGTTGATTCAGTAGATTTCCGCTAATGATTACGACCGGTCTCATGCCAGCTTGCTCACTTCCCTTTACAGGGTCGAGGTTTACATACCATATCTCCCCCTGTTTCATTCTTCCATCTGTTTTAGGTAATCTTCCATCCCCTCTTCTGCAAGGCTCATAATGTCAGCATCTTTTGCTGCTTCTTTGTATGATTTTACATATTCGGCTCTGTTGAGTTGGTCAATGTAAATACGTAACGCTTTTTCTATGATTCTGTTTTTTGGAACAGAAAGCTTTTCAGCCTGTCTCCTTAACATATCCAATATATCATCAGGCAGTGTAGTTGTAATTGTAGTCATAATGTATTTGTATAATATATTTATGATTCACAAATATACAAATTGTTTTTCGTAAAAGAAAGTTGATTGTTTTTTGTTATTGACGGTATGTCTTGTCACAAAGACATCAAGGCACGAAGAAACACAAAGGTTTTGATTATGTAGGTATTACTTGAAAAGCATACAATAAAATCGTAATTTATGATACTATACACGGTATTATGGATGAAGGTATTGTTCATATTAAGGATATTCAGAATCGGATATTTATTTTTTTTAATTAACAGGTATGGAGAATAGAGGATTGGTCACTATTTTTGTTAAAGTTTGAAGAGTATTCTTCAATTCCTCTTTACAAATCATAAAGAAATCCATATCTTCATTCGATATAATTAAAAAAGAGATGAAAAATAATAGGGACAAAACAGAGAAACTTCTCGATAGACTGGAAGCTCTTTTAAAGAGACAGGATGACTTTTCGAAAGAGAT
>JALVBA010000142.1 GCA_027010905.1 Marinilabiliaceae bacterium | reverse complement strand
CTTACTAACAGTCCTGCTCTCTTCTTGCGTGGCGGTAAAGGAGTACGAGAAAGTGTACATCAATGACCCTGACATGGCTCTAAAAGCAAGAAAATCAACAAAATTTGAAACAAACTTTCAGGTTTATCGCGAGGGTGCTTCCGGAGCAAACGGAGGAAAAACAGGTGGTGGCTGCGGTTGTAACTAAATAAGAAGATTGATGAAGAAAATAATTATATATCTCCTGCTGCTTGCGCCAACAGTCTCTTTCGCACAGTCCAAAGATGATAATGACAGTACCCCTGCCACCTATAAAAAGCGTGTATTGGAAACTACTGAAATTGATATTCTGGCAAGTTTCTACACTCAGGATGGCAGTAACGCTGCTGTTACAGGTGGTATAGGCACGGAGAAACTAGACGATGTTGCAACTACTATAAGTGTATCAATTCCCCTTAATGATGATGACATACTCTCGATTGACGGAACAATTTCAGCCTACAGCTCAGCTTCGTCAAGTAACCTGAATCCTTTTGGCGGAGCCTCAAGTGAGGAAGATGATGATGACGACAGAGCTGTCTCTTCTGCTTCTATTCCTGAAACCGGCACGCCATGGGAGGCATCATCAGGAGCGTCTAAAAGTGATGTTTGGGTAAATGGAATTGTTGGTTACAGCCACTCGTCAGATGACCGAAACAATATTGTTAGTGCTAACCTTAGCTTCGCTACTGAGTACGACTACTCCTCTTTTGGTGTAGGTGCAGGATATGCAAGGCTATTCAATCAAAAAAATACCGAAGTTAGCATTAGTACAAACGTCTTTCTCGACACCTGGAATCCACAATATCCTACCGAAATTAAAACATACATTGAAGAAGACGGTAACCTTAATGGTGGTTTTTTTAACGGGGTTAATATTCTCGACAGTTACGGAGTACCCATTGATAAGAATGGAACTGTAGTTTGGCAGCCTATAAACAATACTCTTATAACTGACAGAGGCAGAAATACATTTTCATTCTTGCTAAGTTTCTCACAAATAATTACTAAGCGACAACAAATAGCTATCTTCTCTGATATTGTTATTCAGCAAGGATGGCTAGCAAACCCTATGCAGAGGGTCTATTTTGCCGACAGAGACAACTACTACATTGGGGTGGGTACAAGCATTCCGGTTTATGAAACTCCTGAAAACAAAGATGTGTTTCAGCTGGCCGATGATATTGAGCGACTTCCTGACAAAAGATTTAAGATACCCATAGGAGCACGGTTAAATCTTTACGTGACAGATTTCTTGACTGTCAGAACATATTATCGTTACTACTTTGACGACTGGGGAATTAATTCGCACACGGTAAATATTGAGCTTCTGGTGAAGATTGGAAGTAAGTTTACTTTTTATCCAACTTTCAGATATTATGACCAGACTGCTACCGACTATTTTGCTCCGTTTGAGCAGCACCTGTCAACTGAAAAGTACTACACTTCTGATTACGACCTGTCGAAGTTCTCTTCAAAACAGTATGGTTTTGGAATTCAATACTCCGATTTGCTTTCAGGGGGACATACAGGTACAGTAGTACTAAAAAATCTTACGCTGAATTATGGCTACTACGACCGTTCAACAGGGCTTAATGCGCACATCGTATCCTTTGGGGTTAAACTTGCATTAAATTAAGGGATATTAGCATTAACATAAAGGCTAAAGATTATTTTGAGATATTGGTATCAACAAATAGTTTTTGACTATATTTCAAATATAGTGGGTAACAATAAAATCATCTTTACTTATTTGCCTTGATACCCCGCTATGCGGGACAGGCATCAAATTAACAAAAAAAATCAAGGCTTATTTCAGCTTGAGCTTTCGCCCTTTGACAATCGATGTCCTACGGACAATCAAATGTCCTAACCGGAAAAACCTCGATCGTTCCCGCCACTGCGGAATCATTCGAGCGTTAAATACCAAGCCCACATCACCAAACTTATCTACCCATTAACGCTTCAATATTCTGCGAACGATTGAAGGTTTCTTTTTTCAAAAAAACCGATCACGCTATTACTGGATAAATAACCAAATAATCAATCCCTGTGCCTATAGAGTGTAATGTCAAGGTTGCATCTCCCGGTATGATGATGAATTCATTTGTTGTCAGGTTAGTTGCTTTAACGTTATCAATGGTTTTATCAGCAGTGAAATTAATATCTATGTCCTGACCTTGTGCAGAAAAGCCAAAAAACACAATTGCTAAAATTAGGTAACTTTTTTTCACAATATTTAATCAAATAATAAAGTTGATTTACAAATCCACACTATGTAAATAGAGTTATGAAATTTATAATCAATCTAAGTAAGCAGTTTTAAAACAATCTTCACACATATTTAACAATCTATTTCAACTCTTATTTACAGATTGATAATTAATTATAAAAATATGTAGCTTTCTCAATATATCCACTGGCATATAGAACCGAGGAACATCACCGTTTCACGCAAACTAAAATTATTATTTTTATCCGTACTCTTTGTTCTGTTTTTTTTTACTTTTGCCAACTCTAAAACATTCCAAGTACATTTAAAACATCAAATCATGGATTTGTCAGTCAATTATTTAGGTCTTAAATTAAAATCACCTATTGTAGTAGGCAGCTCTAGCCTCACCTTTTCAATAGACAGGTTAAAACAAATTGAACAAGCAGGAGTAGGTGCTGTTGTTCTAAAATCCATTTTTGAAGAGGAGATTCAGCACGAGTTCAATCAGGTTCTGGAGCAGGAATCAAGACATGATGATGCTAATCTGGAATACCTCGACTATTACGATTATAAGATAAAAGAAGATAATGTTAATCGCTATATCGATTTCATAAAAACTGCAAAGGAGACAGTGACCATTCCTGTTATAGCAAGTATTAACTGTCGCTCTTCGCACGAATGGGCATTTTTTGCCAAGAAACTTCAGGATGCAGGAGCTGATGCTTTAGAGATAAACCTTTTCACTCTACCTTCTGATTTTTCAATGACTTGCGAAAAAGTTGAGCAGACATACATTGATGTTATTAAAAACGTTAAAGAGCAGGTTACAATACCCATTGCGGTAAAAATAAGTTATCACTTTGCCGATATGGCATCCTTTGTAAAACGCCTTACTCAAACCGGTCTTGATGGTCTGATACTATTTAATCGCTTCTTTCAGCCCGATTTTGATATTGATAATTTTAAGGTTATCCCTACAAATGTATTAAGTAGCCCATCGGATGTAGCTCATACACTTCGCTGGATGTCCATCTTTTACGGTAGGTTAGATTGTAATCTTATTGCATCAACAGGAGTTCATGATGGCGCATCCTTAATAAAAGCTCTGCTTGCCGGTGCTGATGCTGCACAAGTTGTTTCAACCCTCTATAAAAATGGGGTAGAGTATACAGGCACTATGCTGAAAGAGCTTGAGGAGTGGATGAAAAGACACAACTTTAATAGTATCGAAGATTTCAGAGGAAAGATGAGCCAGCAGAATAGCCCTAATCCGGCAGAGTACGAAAGAGTTCAGTTTATGAAATACTTTCAGGATAAAAAATACGATTTAGATTGATGATTGAAAAGTTCCCTCCCCTTTGGTTATAGCCGGAGGGGGTTCTTAAAAAAGTATAAAATGAAAAGCCTTACTATAAGCGAAAAAATATCCCGATTTACTGTTAACTGGTTCTTCTTAATGATTGTGTGGATTGCATTCACCACATCATTTGCTACTCAGGAAATCTTAACTGGGCTATTTGTAACAGTGGTTGTCTCGTTCTTTACCATTCCATTATTTACCTGTTGTACACTCAGCATTCTGGCTCCCAAACGAATATTCTACATGGTATATTATCTGCTGATTTTCACTCGTGAACTAATAAAATCAAACTTTGATGTGGCACGAAGGGTATTAACACCATCGCTCCCTATTAATCCGGGTATTGTAAAATTCAAATCTAAACTACCAACCGACTATGCCAAAATGGTTTTGGCCAATAGTATTACACTTACTCCGGGAACACTGTCTATCGACATCATTGATGACACATTTTATGTTCATTGGATTGATGTAAAAACAACCAACCCTGAAAAAGCATTTGCTGAGATTGCTGAAACATTTGAAAAAATATTACTTAAAATATTTGTATAATGATTTATATATTTTACATAACAATAGTACTGCTTGCTTTAGGTATGCTGTTTGCCATAATACGGTTTATTAAAGGACCTACGGCAGGCGACCGTACCGTAGCTCTCGATACCATGACTACTATTATAGTAGCCGGACTCGTTATCATGTCGGCTGTTTTCGATAGATTTATTTATGCTGATGTAGCTCTTATTTACAGTGTTCTCGGCTTTATTGGCGTTATTGTAATTGCCAGATATTTGGAGGGTGCATTATGAGTTTGTATGAAATTATCGGAGGTATCCTGATTATTATCGGTGCTGCATTTCTTTTCCTTGGCGGATTGGGAATTCTTCGCATGCCTGATGTATACAACCGTCTGCAGGCCGGAACAAAAGCTACTACAATGGGAGCCATGAGTCTGATTCTTGGTGTAGGCGTTGTAAAAATGGAGGATAGCTGGACATGGATAGTTAAGATGTCTATCATTATTATTTTTATTGCAATCTCTAACCCAATCAGTTCACATGCTCTGGCTAGAGCAATGTATCGCCGCAAAAGATATCCATTTATTAAGAGCAGCGATAAAAATATGGATGCTTACAGGGAGATTATTGAGAAAGAGGAGAAGGATGAGAAAACAGTGATGAATGATCAGTGACAATTTATATCATCACGCAAAGCTAACAACTAATAATTAACAACTAACAACTATCTAAATGAGCTATTTAGTATATATTATAGGATTTTTGCTTTTGGTATTGATAGGAGCCGCTGTCTATGCAGTTCGTCAGCGTGACCTGCTATATGCCGTTATTGCAACCGGAGTAATCAGCCTGGCGCTTACAGGACTTTTTGTGATTCTTCAGGCACCCGATGTTGCACTTACCGAAGCAGCTATTGGAGTAGCATTAACAACAATAATCTTTATCATCACAATTCGAAATACTGTAAGGTTTGAAGATGAGAAAGATAAAAAATAGAGAAATAAATGTACAAGCTAAAAGCCAACAGCTGATAGCTACAAGCTAATTGAATATGAAAAAAACAATCGTAATATTTATCCTCGCTGCTTTCGGGTATTTTCTGGCAATCACATTTCTTGCTCCGGAATTTGAATCCAACAGAAATCGCAACGGAGTAAAGAATGTATACCTCGACAAAACTGTTTCGGAACTAAAAACAGCCAATACCGTTACTGCCATTGTTGTAAATTTCAGAGGCTTCGATACACTTGGTGAAGTTACAGTTCTGTTTCTGGCAGCTACTGCTCTGGGCAGTATTCTGTTCAAGAAGAGGCATCACATTGGCGAACGTACTGTTATGCTGCCTGCTAGCTCGATTGTTGGTTCGGGCGCAAAACTTATCTTTCCGGCAATAATTCTGTTAGGTGCCTATGTATTTATTCATGGTCATCTCACTCCCGGAGGTGGTTTTCAGGGAGGAACAATTATCGCAACAGGATTTCTGTTGATGCTTATTTCCTATCGCGACTTCTCAATCAGTCATAATATCTTGTCGGTGATTGAGTCATTAGCCGGAATTCTGTTTGTTGTATTCGGATTATTAGGCTTTATGAACGGAGGGACGTTTCTGCAAAACTTTATGGGAACGGGAGTTCTTAACGACCTGTTTAGTGGTGGTGTAATCCCAATCATCTATATCTTGGTTGGTTTCAAAGTTGCTGCCGAACTCACAGGTTTAATATACACAATCCTACACGAAAAAGGATAAATATAAAATATGGAAACAATTGAAGTTATTCGATTAGGAGTTTACGGAGCATCAATACTACTGATATTGATAGGTCTGTATGCCGTCTTAACAAAAAAATCATTGATTAAAATAATTATCGGCCTCTCCATAATCGACGGCGGGATACACCTGCTGTTGATTGGTATTGGATATATTAAGGATGGCACAGCACCTATCTTCTCGCCCGGATTAGAGGGAGCAGCAAGCCGCATGGTAGACCCCGTTCCGCAAGCACTGGTACTTACAGCTATTGTTATCGGATTTGGTGTTACCGCAGTTGCCCTGTCGCTGATTATTAGGTTATACAGACATCACAATACTTTGAAAATTGACGAAATAAAGAATTTAAAATGGTAGGAAGTCCCGTATTATTAATAGCCATCCCCTTATTGGCGGCCTTTTTAGTTCCGCTGCTTGGCATGTTATGGAAAGAATTGGTAAGAATAATTCCCGGTCTGGTTCTGGCTTATCTGTTAGTTCTGTCAACAAGCTTATACCTTGAAGTCTTAAACTCAGGTACAATTGTAGAGACTATTGCCGGATGGAGTGCCCCCTTTGGAATAAATTTGGTATTCAGTCCGCTTACCGGATTTCTGACAACTATAATGACCTTTATTGGTTTAATTATCTGGCTTTACAGTTATAGGTTTAAACGTAATGTAGAATTTGAAGCTGCCAAAAAGTACTTTATCTTTTTGATGTTGCTGGTTGCCGGTTCTGTAGGTATAGTTATAACAGGTGATATATTCAACCAGTTTGTTTTTATTGAGATTGTTGGAATATCAGCCTATGCCCTTACAGCTTTCTACACCGGACGTAACTCCGCTGAGGCCGCATTCAAATATCTCATCATGGGCTCTCTCTCTGCATCAGCTCTATTGATAGCGATTATAATTATCTACTCGCAACTGGGAACTCTAAATATGGCTGAGATATCAGCAAATATCCACAATATGAGTCCTCACTACAGAGTTATTGCAATGATATTCTTCGTAGTAGGAATAGGTGTAGAGGCTGAGATTTTCCCCCTTAACGGATGGGCACCCGATGCTTATACCGAAGCTCCCGGCCCTGTGGGTGGGGCTTTTGCCGGAATTGTAGTAAAGGCCGGTATCTATGCAATGGTGCGCATGATGTTTACTCTGTTTGATATTTCGGGGCCAATGCAAATACTGATTGTCATTGGAATGATTACTCTTATAGTTGCCGAAACATCAGCTCTGCGTCAGGAGAAGCTGAAGAGAATGCTTGCCTACTCAAGTATCGGGCAGATGGGGCTTGTACTTATAGCCTTTGGCATGGGTACTAAAGCAGGCGTATTTGCAGCACTCTTTTTAATGCTGAACCATGCAATTATCAAACCTCTGCTCTTCTTAAGTGGCAGTCATCTTACATTCAACACAACGGATAAATATATTAAAGAGATAACCGGAATGGCAAAGAAGATGCCGGTTGTATCAGTGTTGTTTGCACTTGGTGCTTTGGCAATTTCAGGTCTGCCACCATTCTCAGGTTTCTGGAGTAAGCTTTCAGTACTCACTGCCGCAGCTGATGAAAACATGATACTTATTATCACATTAGTACTAATCATTAGTGTTGTTGAGATAGTTTATTACTTCAGGGTACTGAATCGTCTCTTTTTCTTTAGCTACGATGAAAAGGTCTCTGTTAAACCCCATAAACCGAGTTTCAACAGTATGATTGCTATGTTTATTCTTGCTGCACTAATACTATTAATAGGTTTTTATCCTTCATCGGTTACAGGTTTTATAGACCTTGCTGCTGATGATTTGCTAAACACACATGATTATATCGATAAAGTACTTGGCATGATACAATGAGTAAATTAGGAATAAACTATTAAAAGGTAAGCTTTGGAACTTTAAACTTTATAAACTTTCAACTAATACAAATGGAAACAATATATATCATACTATTAATATTTCTGACAGGAACTATTGCCACCTATTTTTTGGGAAAAATAAGCGGAGTACTCCGAAGCCTGCTATTCATTGCCACATTAGCCATTCCTACATGGTTATTCTTCACAAGTGTAACTACTGATAGTGTTGTGAATTTTCAGGTAGCAGGTGTTTCGTTAAGTTGGGGTATGAATCCTTTTGCATACATATTTGCACTTATCGTTTTGGGCTTATCACTGTTAGCAGGCATCTATTCCACTAAGGCAATGGATGGTGAGGAGAATCTCAACTTCTTTTTTGCAAACTTTCTTCTCACCACAATGGCTATGATGGGAATACTTTTCTCCCGCGATTTGGTATCCTTCTTTATCTTTTGGGAGATAATGACATGGTCGTCTTACTTCATGGTTGTGTTTAATGGTAAAGATGTTCAAAAAATTGGAATTAAATATATTCTTTTTAGTGCCATTGGTGCTTATGCCATGCTTATGGCTATCGTATTCATTCGTTCACTAACCGGAAGTGTTTTGATTGGTGACTTTATTTCAGGATTTCAATCGTTCACACCGCAGATGCAGTGGTTAATCCCTATACTTCTGCTTATTGGGTTTGCTGTAAAGAGTGCTCTTATGCCACTCCATGTGTGGGCACCGAGTGCATATAGTAACTCCCCAATGTCGTATACTGCTCTGTTTTCAGGTGCACTATCAAAAATGGGAATCTACGGAATGGTGATTGTTTTAGTTACCATCGTTCAACAAATACCTAACGGATACTGGATAAAAGAGGTTATTGCATGGATGGGGGGTATAACCTCGGTACTTGGTACACTCTGGGCCATTAAGCAGGATGACGCCAAAAAGCTTCTTGCCTACTCTTCAGTAGCTCAGTTGGGATATATTATTGTTGGCGTTGCCGTAGGGACTCCCCTTGCTATGCTTGCAGGACTATTTCTTGCTGTTATGCATGGAATATTTAAAAGTACTCTGTTTATGGCTGTTGGTGCAATTGAGCGCCAAACAGGCACTTCAAATCTTACCGAAGTAACCGGATTAATTCGTAAAATGCCATGGACTTTTCTCGCCACACTAATGTCGATAATTGCCCTCGCCGGTATTCCTCCTCTTGGTGGTTTTATTGGCAAATGGATGTTGTACGAGTCTCTGATGGGCAGCAACCACTATCTGCTAGTAATAGTAATATTCTTCTCCAGCACAGCAGCATTCCTATATTGCTACAAAATACTTTTCGGTTTCTTCCTCGGTCAAGAAGAGAAAGAGTGGAGCCACGTGAAAGAGGCACCGGCAATGATGGTTGTACCAATGCTTATATTGGCAGGTGCATCGTTTATCCTTGGTGTTTTTCCCGGATTAATACTCAAACCGATTAATGAGGGGATGCAATTTATTGGATACGCATCAACCGAAAATCATTTTTGGGAGTTGTCAGTAATATTTAATGATTGGGGTAATCAGGTAGCCATGCAGCCTATATTCTATGCTATCATAGCAATATTTGTTTTCTTCATGACTTTCCTCACAATAAAAGGATATAAAAACACACGATATGTAACAACAAAGGATATCAGTTCATCAGGTGAAATACCTAAAGAGCATGAGAATCTTACCTTCTCAATCGGTTTTATGCAACCATTTTTACGTGCTGTAGAACCCGTGATGAGAAGAACAGTTGACGCTTACTATCAAAGTATAGGAAAAGGTTTGGAAGCCCTGTTTGATTTCACCAGACGAATCAATACCGGTAACGGACAGACATACGCACTCTATTTTGTAGTTTTCATTATTGCATTGCTACTTCTTAAAGATAGTTTATTATAAATAACAATTGGAGTAACGGATAGTAA
>JALVBA010000141.1 GCA_027010905.1 Marinilabiliaceae bacterium | reverse complement strand
AGTATCTACATATGTATCGTCTGAATTTTTTGTTATATAAACGTTTATTTTACCAGATACTGTGGTATACCCTATTGAATATGTACTGTTTTGGTGTGAGAGTACAGTTACATAATTATCGTTAGAATAAGTTTCGCCTGTTATTGTTACCGTGTATTTGCCTGATGCCGATCTCACTACCGAAACATTTCCGGAGCTGGCTTTTAGTGTACCGTTTGAACTAACAAAACCGTAAGCATAAGCAATCATATTTGCATTTCCAGTATTTTTTGAATGTACCTCTCCTGCAACTTTTAAGTCGTTGCTCATATCTACATCTCCGGTAGTTTTTACTTTAAGGCCAATAAAAGTATTAGGAGCGCCAAAGTTTATCCGGTAGTCATCGTCTGTCAAAAGACCAGTATAAAACTTAAGAATACCATTTGTTTCATGCATCAGACATGCAAACTTGGATGAGTTTTTTCTATCAAGAATAACTACTGCATTTGAATTATCTGCTTTTAATCTTAACACTGCAAGATGACTAAGAATATCAACATCAAACATAGGCGAAGTTGTTCCAATTCCCAGCTTACTTGACATAGTTATATCACCAGTAGGTTTTACGTTAAGGCCTTCTACGGTTTGTGCTTTAAATGCATAGGGAACCGACGAAAGTTTTGTTGTGGCAAGGTGCGAGTAAGAGCTTCCTCCTGCGGGGTCGATTTCAACTTTTGTAAAGATAACATCGCCCCAACCAACCGGAGAAAAGTCTCCGGAGATTTTTGTTCCTTCCCCGATTTTTAGGTTTACCAGTCCATAATCGTTTGTAGAGAGCGAATGTGTTTCGGAATAGATAACCGTTCCGGTTTCGGAACCTTGTAAAAGGCTAATTCGGAAACTTACGGTTTTGTTAGCAAGAATTCCGCCAGAAGCGTCGCGAACAACAGCCTGGTAATTAAAAGTACTGGGAACTTGCGAAAATACTGTGGTAAATGTTGCAGCAATAAATAGAATTAAGAGATAAACTTTTTTCATAATTTTTAATTTATATAAAAAATTTCCTTTTTTGTAATTAGCTGCAATATTAACATTTTTTTTTATTAGTTCTATCTTGCCGTTCCTTTTTTTCTTCTTGTGAAATGAAGGGTAGCGAAACGAAATAGGGAAAAAAAAGACCATAACAAAATGGAAAGGACGAGATTCTTTTTTTACGATAAAATATCATATTTGATATCGTTGAAAGAATTATGGGTTGTAGATATTTTACCCCGATATGGGAGATATAGAAAAACAAAGCCGTCAGAACGGCTCACAGCCACGCCGACGGTTGGTAACACATTAGTGCTAGCTTGTGTAATTAGTGGATACTACTCCTTTGTAAGAAAACTATGGATACTCTCAGCAGCTTCACGGCCTTTTGCGATGGCAGTAACGACAAGACTTGCACCGTTAGCAGCATCACCTGCAGCAAACACTTTATTTTTAGTTGTTTGATAGTTGTCTGAAACTTTTACATTCCCTCTATTGTCAAGTCCAAGCCCAAGCTCCTTAACCAACCCTTCATGAATTGGGTGAACGAACCCAAGAGCAAGAAAAACAAAATCAGTTTTAATCATTCTGGTTGTTTCATGTTTCTCAATCATCTGCCATTTACCGGCATCATCCTGATTCCACTCTACCTCAACCACCTCAGTCTGTTTAAGAACGCCGTTCTCTCCAATAAACCGCTTTGTGTTTAAGCTCCAGTATCGCTTACACCCCTCCTTGTGCGAAGTTGAAGTTCTCAACACATTAGGCCAGTATGGCCATGGATTATCAGGATTTCTCTTTTTAGATGGCTTAGGCAGAATTTCAATCTGGGTAACTTTATTTGCTTTATGACGGTTGGAAGTACCAACACAATCGCTACCTGTATCACCACCACCAATAACCAGAACATTTTTATCTATAGCAAGGATACGTTCTTCGTCAGAAAAGGTAGAGCCTCTATTCACTCTGTTTTGCTGTGTCAGGAATTCCAATGCAAAATGTACACCTTTAAGATCACGACCTTCGATAGGAAGGTCACGGGGTTGCATAGCACCTATAGTCAGAGCTACAGCATCAAACTCTTTCAAAAGCTCCTTACCCGAGATGTCAACTCCAACATTAACACCTGTCTTAAACTCAATACCCTCTTTCTTGAAAAGCTTCAATCTACGGTCAATACTTTTTTTATTGAGTTTAAAATCGGGTATTCCGAATCTTAACAGGCCACCACAAGCTTCATCCTTTTCAAAAACAGTAACTGAATGACCAGCCTGATTTAGCAGGTCGGCAATTGACAAACCTGCCGGGCCTGAACCTACAACCGCAACTTTCTTACCTGTTCTTATCTCAGGGATTCGTGGCTTAATATAACCCATTGCAAAAGCTCTCTCCACCACAGCAACCTCATTTTCCCGTATTGTCACCGATTCTTCGTGAACTGCAAGCACACAAGATTTCTCACATAGAGCAGGGCAGATACGACCGGTAAATTCAGGAAAACTATTTGTTGAGTGTAGTATTGTACTTGCCAGCTTCCAGTCGCCCCTGAAGAGAGCATCCTGCCACTCCGGAACCTTACTACCGGTAGGACAAGCCCAATGGCAGAAAGGCACACCGCAATCCATACAGCGTGAAGCCTGTAATTTTCTGTCAACTTCATTCAACACCTGCTCTACCTCTCCATAATCATCCACACGCTCTTCAACCGACCTATAGCCTGCATCTTTTCTTATAATTTTTATAAATCCTTTAGGATCTCCCATAACT
>JALVBA010000140.1 GCA_027010905.1 Marinilabiliaceae bacterium | reverse complement strand
TGGTGGAGCATGACAAAAAGCATGACATTAATTTCATGTTCACCACAGGCATGTTCTGCCAAGGTCTGTAGTAAATAGATATCATTTGCACCGTAGTGCCTAGCTTCATATTCCAGAAATTTACCTAGCTCATCAATAATAATGAGCACGCCAGAAGCTTTACCCTTTAAGGCATTTTGTAGTTCTGTAAGGAGTTTAATTATCTCGCTGACACTGACTTCAGTTTGAGTGGATGCTTCCTGTAAACGAGATATGATAGCCTTTTTAGGCCCTCTTATTTTTAGTTTGCTCCAATATCCGTCAGCAGCAGCAGATAGAGCTTTTACAAATCGCAATGATAGTGGTTCAGGAGCTCCTGTTAATAGAACTTTTAAGTAGCCATTGCTTCCTTCATTATGCGCTTGGAATTCTTTTTTTAATTTCTTAGAGGATTGCTCTTGCAAAGAACCAAGGACTTTATAAGCAGCCTGAGTTGTTTCACTCCCTTTATTGGATAATAAATGAGATAGGAATACAGAAAATGAGGATTTTCCTGAACCATAGGGACCAATCAATGACCATGCTCGTGGTGCTTGTTTCGCACCAAAGCTATCAACAACACGTTCCATTGTTCTTAATGCTCTGGATGTTGGTATGTAGGCCTGCACGACATTAATAGAAGCACCATCTCGTTCTAAATTAATTGAACGTGTGTAATGAGTCTTTATTTGAACTTTATCAACGAGACTCATGCAGCTTTACCTTGCTTGTTACAAATAGATTCAAATGCATTCTCTAATAAATAGTGCTTATTCAAAAATTCAATGGGTTGAATATCATCAAGACGATAAAGCTGGTGAATACCTGCTGTTTCTCTAATTTCAAACTTCCCTGGGATATAATGGACTAATTTCTCCAATTTAGAGATCAAGTTATTTTCTGTTAGTCTGAACACAATGCCCGGTGCAATATCTCCAGATTTAGAATACATTAATTCTTCAATAGGTAGTGTATTAACTTCTTTAGCAATAAACAAATCAGCAATAGCATACCCCAAAATACCAAGAGGTAATTGCTCCCGACTCTCAGATTTAGAAAAATATTGTCTGCCATCTGGGCTATGACTGATCAATCGTAATAATGATAAGGGTGAATCCAGTGATTCTTCAAGAGGTGTTCTTTTGTTCGTTCGATTTTGCGTGTACATGCGAAGGATGAGCAAAGTATCATTATGTATGGTTTTTGTAGCTGTTTTAACCTTTAACTTTTCTTTGGCAAAATCAGTTAAAGCAGTCTGAACTTCCTGAGCTGAAAATTCGGGCTTATGAAAGTTATTAAAAAACCAGTAAAGTGCAGTAGCAAGTTCACCATTAGTGACAAGCAACCAATGAATGAGCCAAATAGTTGCTTCATCTTCAAGGTAAGGGTCAAAGCCATTATTCGAGAAAATTGCTTCACCTATTTCAGTATGATTCATCTCTTCATCCACAATCTGACAGGCTTTGAGCCAGTACTGTATGGATTTAACCATATTTTTTCCAACACCAAGCTCAACCGTCGCATTGTCGCTATTAAAAACATGTTTTTCAGTTCGATAACCTTTTGTTAACCAGCTATAGCGTAAAGCAAAGGATTCATGTCGTCCAAAGGCAGTTTTGATTAGGTTTTGCCTCATAACTTACTCCCTTGATAGTTCTTTGTTGAACCAAGGTGTGACTCAAAGTCTAATGCCATTTGATCTTGGTCTTTCAGGTAAGCATCAACTTGCTTAAGAAACCACTTTTTCATATTCAGGTCATCTTTTTTTAGTGCTTGATATAATTCTTGTTTTTGTTCAGGATCAATTTCCAGAACAATTCTACCACTTGTTCCTACACTCATTTTTCTACTCTTTTCTCATGTAATATAACATAAATATATAAC
>JALVBA010000139.1 GCA_027010905.1 Marinilabiliaceae bacterium | reverse complement strand
TTGATTTGTATCTATTTCAAATATAATACTTTACACCCATTTTTACAACCTTTTAATGAATTATTCGGGTTAAGTTACATGTTTTTCGCATTCTAATCTCTTATTTTTATCTTTGTAAATCATTTCAGATTATACCTCATTTAATATGACAGTAGCAGAATTAATAAAATCGTCCAAAACCACAGGGTTCTCATTTGAGCTGTTGCCTCCATTGAGGGGTAACGATATTAACCGAGTGTTCCGAACCATCGATATGTTAAAGGAGTTCAATCCTCTCTACATCAACATCACGTCACATCGTGATGAGGTTGTTTTTAAAGATACAGAGAAGGGGTTGTACGAACGAAAAGTTGTTCGTAAGCGTCCGGGTACTGTTTCCGTAGCTGCATCTATTCAGAATAAGTATGGTATCAAGGTTGTACCTCACATTATCTGTAGCGGTTTTACAAAAAGTGAAACGGAATATGCTCTTATTGACCTCAATTTCCTGGGAATACACGACCTGCTGGTATTACGTGGTGACAACTCACAAAAAGAGAAATTTGTCAACTCGGATGAGGCGAGAAATGCCTATGCCGTTGAGCTTAGTGAACAGATTAACGAACTGAATAAAGGTAAATCTCTTGACGGGACATTGATGGATCCTTTCGAAACACCGTTTAGCTACGGTGTGGCAGGTTATCCCGAAAAACATGAAGAGGCTCCTAACATGGAGTCTGACTTCTACTACCTGAAACAGAAGGTTGATGCCGGAGCTGAGTATATTGTTACTCAGATGTTTTTTGATAATAGTAAATATTTTGAGTTTGTTGACCGTTGCAGGAGTATTGGAATCAATGTGCCCATCGTTCCCGGTCTGAAACCGATAACCTTAAAAAATCAGATGACTGTTCTGCCGCGAATTTTTCATGTTGATATTCCTGAAGTATTTGCCAAAGAGTTGCGGAGATGTAAAAATGACGATGAGGTTAAGCAGGCAGGTGTGGAGTGGTGTACAATGCAGGCAAAAGAGCTGATTGCTGCCAATGTTCCGGTTCTCCATTTCTATACCATGATGGCATCCCGAAGTGTGCAGCAGGTGGCTAAGGCAGTTTATTGAAATTTCATAATACGTGTTTCTCCCGTATTATTGGTCATCTAATAAATGAAAATATAATTTATGGACGCAACTATCTAAACTTTTCACCGTCTTATAAGTAATTAACAATCCAAATAATTCTGATTTATGAAAAGTCTCATTCTACTATCTCTAATCTTTTTTTCTATTACTATATTTTCGCAAGACCGTGTAATCAAGAACTCAGGTGACACCCTAAATTGTAAAGTTACGGAGATTGGTGCGGATCAAATTAAGTATTACTATTCGAACAACGATAAATTAATCTTTGGTATTGACAAAGCTCTGGTTAAACGAATTGAGTTTTCAACAGGTGAAGTGATAAAGATTGAAGCAAATAGTTTCGATAATCCCGAATACTACATCGACCAAAACAGGAATGTGATAAAATTCAATTTTCTGTCGCCAATGAATTCAAATCTTGAGTTTATTTACGAACGTAGCCTTAAGCCGGGTAGGTCATGGGAAACTTCATTGGGAATCATTGGGCTAGGTTTTGACCCTGCCGACCATAACCCCAGAGGTGCCTACGGAAAGTTTGCCTACAAATTTATTCGCAAACCCGATTTTTATATGCAACGGATGCACTACGCACACATACTTAAAGGCGCATACATCGCTCCTGAATTTGCAGTGAGGTACACTTCATACGATACCTATATCTATAGATACAATTGGAATACCTATAGTCATAAGGAGAGAATACAAGATTTCTCGATGGCAGTTACCCTGAAGTTTGGTAAGCAGTGGGTTATTGACGATGGATTTATTGTCGACCTGTTTTTAGGAGTAGGTTATGGCTTTACAACTAATTCGGGTGATAACTACGACGTTGTTTCTTATGGATTTATCGTAGCCCCAGAAGTGCCGATTACATTTACAAGCGGATTAAGAATTGGTTGGGCTTTCTAAAAAAAGGGAGGTGTTTACGATGAAGCTGAAAATTTATATCGTACTCCTGCTTCTTATTTCAATTAGTGGAATATCTCAGGTTAAGTATAGGCGAAAGATTGAAGTGGGTTATCTACATTTCATGTACACAACAATCAATTATGATATGTTGCCCGGGGTTTCTTATGATCCTGTTAAGCTGAATAATCAACAGAATGGGATAGACATCAATATTGTAAACGGTGTTTCGTATCGTGATAAATTGTTTGCCGGAGTTGGGCTGGGCTATCTGAATTTTGAAGGGATAAGCGGAGTAGGGTTATTTGTGGATATACAATACACGCCATTCAAATGGAAGATTAGCCCCCTTGTAAACAGTAAATTCGGATATTCTCATATCCGGAATCAGTACCCCAACGGTTCAGGAAGTGCTATTATTGAGCTTGATGCCGGACTAAGATTTAAAGCCGCTGAAGGATTAGGTATCTATATCCAATCCGGAATCTGTCATTCACAAGACTCTTTTTTTATACCGGTAAGGTTGGGAGTGATGTTTTAAATATCTGCCTGACACCTTAACTGTGGTATAAGCTACTGCCATGAAGTCTACAGGGCACAACTTTGTACAAAACTTATTTTTTGTAAAAGTGTCAATGCATTGACGCTTTAAGGTATTATTTATATCTTATGTATTAGGAATATAAAAACCGACTTGAGAACAAATCGGTTTTTTCTTGGGTGGAAGACCGGATTTGAACCGGCGACCTCTGGAACCACAATCCAGCATTCTAACCAACTGAACTACATCCACCATTTTATTTTAGCGATGCAAAGATAATGTTTAATTTATTTGTTGCAAAAGAATAATCATAAACGTCAATAAAAATATTACTTTAGCCTTAAATCCGCAAGGGTATTTCGTCGCGAAATCTTCAAAGGTGTGCTAGTATTGGAAAGCGCAGAGAAGAAGCATCGCAGGCGTAGCCTTAGCTACGGTGAGAAGCTTCAAACGAGCATTTTCAACAATAGTGTGACTTTGGAGGTTGTAGCAGAAAGACTCTTGAAGGTTTAAGGTTTGGTTGAAACTTATAAAAAGTTAGCATGAAGGTATTTCTTCCCAATAGTGAGGTTGACGAGAGAATAGCGAAATTGATACGCTCTTTCAGAAAGCAGATGAATGGTGAAACTGCCGCTCAAATGGAGAAGAGGGGGATTCGTTACAAACTGAATTTTGGTGTTGGATTAGTGACGCTTCGCGAAAAAGCCAAAAGCCTGCCCGGTGATGCGGAGATGGCCGACAGACTGTGGCATCGTAGGATACGTGAAACAATGATTCTAGCCTCCCTAATTATTCCTAAAGAGGAGATGAATTTTGAAAGAGGGCTTGAATGGAGTGAACTAATTGACAATTGTGAATTGGTGGAACAGGCCTCCCTAAACGTATATGGTAAGGTAGAGTCAGCAGAAAAACTTGTTGAGGAGTGGTTTAAAAGTGATATTGGCCATCTGAATGCGCTGGCTTTTTATACTCTGGGGTGGATGTTTCGATTTGGAGAGGTGTCGGATACGTTGTTAGATAAAGGGCTGAGTAGTGCCGGTCTGAAGTCTGGAGCAGATGTTTTCTGTTTGTATCGAGGAGTGGCGCATTTTATCAGGCAGATGTTGAGGGCAAAGCCGGAAGTTAAAGACAGGTGTGCTTCGTTGATAAAAGTGTATGAGCAGAGTAACAGAGAAAATCTAAATTGGCTGGCAAGTGAAATTAGAGAGGAGATTGAATATTTATAATTGAGAATCATTCTGTTGTTAAAATAGTTTTAGCCGTTTTGTTAGTATTTGATTTGGCCGCTGCTCTTTTTGTGTCAATCTGACGTTTTATCAGGATAAAAACCAGTAGAATGAAAAGTATGAAAAAAATCACATTTTTTTGAGCTTTAATATTTCATATTTTTGTAACGGAAAGTATCTTAAAAGGTATTGAGATGAGTAAAAGCTTAGAGACATATTTCGAGAAGTATCGTAAGAACACTATTGGGTGGGATGCAACAATTAAAACACCTTTTGGTGAAAAACCGTTGATTTATGCCGATTGGATCGCCAGTGGTCGACTCTATAAGCCCATCGAAGATGTTATTGTAAACAGGATCGGCTCTTACGTTGCAAATACTCATTCTGAATCGAGCGATACCGGAATGATAATGACCAATATTTATAAGTTATCCCATAAAATTATAAAGAAACATGTTAATGCCGGAAGTGATGATATTATCATTACCGTTGGCTCAGGAATGACCTATGTGATAAATAAGTTGCAGCGGATAATGGGGATGCGCATTCCCGAGCAGGCTAAGCGGCACTTTCATCAATCAAAAGAGGAGAAGCCGGTAGTGTTCGTAACCCACATGGAGCACCACTCAAATCACACCTCATGGCTGGAAACCGAAGCCGACGTTGTTGTTTTGGAGCCCGACAGTAACTTGCTGGTTGACCCTGAGCAGCTACGTAAGCAGCTGAAGAAGTATCAAAATCGTACTGTTAAGATTGGCTCTTTCTCTTCCTGCTCAAATGTTACAGGTATACATGTTCCATACCGTGAGCTTGCCAAAATTATGCATGAAAATGGAGGATTCTGTTTTGTTGATTTCGCAGCCTCTGCTCCGTATGAGCCGATGGATATGCACCCTGAAGACCCAATGGAGAGTCTTGATGCAGTTTTCTTTTCCCCCCACAAATTTCTTGGCGGACCTGCCAGTGCGGGAGTGATGGTTTTCAATAAAGCACTCTATCATAACTTCACACCGGATAATTCGGGCGGAGGAACAGTTGATTGGACCAATCGCTGGAATAAATATAAGTATATTGACGATATTGAGGCTCGTGAAGATGGTGGCACTCCCGGATTCCTGCAGTCAATTAAGGCAGCGATGTCAATCAAGCTGAAAGAGGAGATGGGGTGTGAAAACATTAGGAAGAGGGAAGAGGAGATGGTTAGCAAGCTCTTTAGAGAGTTGAGGAAAATTGTGGGAATGAATATCCTTGCAGATAATGTTGAGGAGCGTATCGGGGCAATATCTTTCTATTTTGATGATATCCACTTCAATCTTGTTGTGCGCCTGCTAAACGACCGTTTCGGAATTCAGGTTAGAGGTGGATGTTCATGTGCCGGAACTTATGGCCACTACCTGCTTCATGTCGATTATTATAGGTCAAACAAAATTACAAGAAGGATAAATCATGGTAACCTGTCAGAAAAGCCGGGGTGGGTTCGTATGTCTGTTCATCCGTCAATGCCGGATAGTGATGTTGATTATATTATTGATGCAATAAAGCAGGTTGCTGAAAATGCCGAAGAGTGGGAGAAAGATTATGTTTACGACTCGTTCAAAAATGAGTATTACCATAAAGATTTCCCACCTAAATCGGAGCAGGATTACCATTCGTGGTTTAAGTTCTAAGTAGCAATATAATATTTGGCTATTATTTGGCAATATTATTTGGGATTAAAATATTTATATTTACCTTTGCAGACCATTTTGAAAATAGACAATAAAAATATATTACAATGAAAAAGGGAATACATCCGGAGAATTATCGTTTAGTGGCTTTCACAGATATGTCGAATAACGATACTTTTTTAACACGTTCAACAGCTAAAACTAAAGATGTTATAGTTGTTGATGGAGTGGAGTATCCACAGGTAAAACTTGAAATCTCAAGTTCATCTCACCCGTTCTATACCGGTAAAATGAAGTTGGTTGATACTGCAGGTCGTGTTGATAAGTTCAGAAACAGATATCAAAAACATATCGATAAGAACAAGAGCAGAAATTAATTTAACCTATTTTTGGGTTAGCATGAAAAGCTTCGGTCTACCCGAGGCTTTTTTTTTTACCTGTCTGTTACTGTTTTGGCATACCAATTGCGTATGTTAGCACTGGCTCTATTAGAAAATTAAATCAGGACAAATTGTCACTATTTTTTTAGATTGTATGGATAATCCAAAGTTTGGTCAAAATAAAATTCTTTTATCAGATATGTTTGAATCCGATTCAGAATTCATTCCAATTATTTCAGAAGAAGACGAGGGGAGTACTGAAGAGTATGAGATACCGGAACAGTTGCCAATTTTACCTCTGCGCAATACGGTTCTGTTTCCGGGTGTGATTATTCCTATATCTCTTGGCAGAGAAAAGTCGATAAAACTGATTCGTGAGTTACAGGATGCTAAAGGCTATTTTGGTGCTGTTGCTCAGAAAGACCTAAAGGTAGAGAATCCGGGTTTTGACGACCTGTACAAGGTGGGTACAGTAGCAAAAATTATCAAGGTGCTAGAGATGCCCGATAACTCAACTTCTGTAATTATTCAGGGTAAGAAGAGGTTTAAGATGCATGAGATTGTCAGTACCGACCCATACTACACAGCACGTGTTGAGGCCTTGGAGGATGAGCAACCTGAGTCGGATGATGAGAAGAAGTTTGAAGCTATCATCAGCTCAATAAAGGATTTGTCGTTACGTATTATAAAAACATCGGCTAACCTGCCGCCTGAGGCCTCCTTTGCAATTAGGAATATTGACAATGCTTCATTTCTGATAAATTTTGTCTGTTCAAATACCGACATTAAAATAAAGTATAAGCAGGGATTGCTTGAAATTAACGACCTTATTGCCCGAGGAATGAGGCTTCTTGAGCATCTTGCCCGTGAGGCTCAGATGAACGAGCTTAAAAACGATATTCAGTCGAAGGTTAAGCTTGATATTGATCAGCAACAGAAAGAGTATTTTCTTCAACAACAGATTAAGACTATTCAGGACGAGTTGGGAAATAGCCCCATTGAGCACGAGATTCGTGAGATGAAAGTGAAGGCTAAGAAAAAGAAGTGGAGTAAAGAGGTGGGTGAACTTTTTCAGAAGGAGCTGGATAAGATGCAGCGGCTGAATCCTGCTGCCGGCGAGTATTCGGTACAATTCAATTATCTGCAAACGCTGCTCGATTTACCATGGAATGAGTACACTAAAGATAATTATGACCTGAAACGGGCAGCCCGGATTCTTAACAATGAGCACTATGGGTTGGATCAGGTAAAGGAGAGAATTCTGGAGCATCTTGCAGTACTTAAACTTAAGGGTGAATTGAAATCACCCATCATCTGCCTGTACGGCCCTCCGGGAGTTGGCAAGACATCACTCGGGAAATCGGTTGCTGAATCATTGGGGCGTAAGTATGTCAGAATGTCACTGGGTGGCTTGCACGATGAAGCAGAGGTACGTGGGCACCGGAAAACATATATCGGAGCAATGCCCGGAAGAATAATTCAGAGTGTTAAGAAGGCCGGTGCTGCTAACCCTGTTTTTATTCTTGATGAGATAGACAAAATAAGCTCTACTTTCCATGGTGACCCAGCATCTGCACTATTAGAGGTGCTTGATCCGGAGCAAAACTCCAATTTCCACGACAACTTTCTGGAGATTGATTTTGACCTCTCCAAGGTGATGTTTATTGCCACTGCCAATGCTCTTAATACCATTGCACCACCTCTGCTCGACAGGATGGAGCTGATTGAGGTTAGTGGGTATATTCTTGAAGAGAAGGTTGAGATTGCAAAACGCCATCTTATTCCGCAACAACTGGAGAATCATGGAATACCAAAAGGAACAATCCGTTTCTCGAAAAATATTTTGGGATACATTGTTGAGCACTACACCAGAGAGTCAGGTGTTAGAGAGTTGAACAAGGTGTTGGCTAAACTAATCAGAAAAGTGGCACTGCAAATTGCCCGCGATGAAGAGGTGAAAAAGAGTATTGCCGTTGATGATGTTAAGAGATATCTTGGTGCTGAACGCTTTTCGAAGGACAGATGGTTAAGTAATAATTTTGCAGGTGTTGTTACCGGTTTAGCCTGGACAGCAGTGGGAGGTGAGATACTATTTGTAGAGACAAGTCTTAGCAAAGGAAAAGGAAAACTTACTCTTACTGGAAATCTTGGCGATGTTATGAAAGAGTCAGCGGTGCTGGCTTTGGAGTACATCCATTCACACGCCGAAGAGTTGGGAGTAAATCCTGATGCTTTTGAAAATTGGAATGTTCATGTTCATGTACCCGAAGGTGCAATCCCTAAAGATGGGCCGTCAGCCGGTGTAACTCTGGTTACCTCTTTGGCTTCAGCTTTTACACAGCGAAAAGTGAAGAGCCGTATTGCAATGACAGGAGAAATCACACTACGAGGCAAGGTGCTGCCTGTTGGAGGAATTAAAGAGAAGATACTTGCAGCTAAAAGAGCCGGAATAAATGAGATAATATTGTCTAACCAGAATAAAAAAGATATTGACGAGATAAAAAATATCTATATCGATGGGCTGAAATTTCACTTTGTGGATTCGGTGGATGAGGTGCTGTCTATCGCCTTGCTAAAAGATAAGGTTAAGAAACCACTGAAGATATAGGGCTTTTTGCCCCGTAGAGGGCAAGAGAAATTAACACAGGGCAAAAGCCCTGTGGATTTTGTCTCTACAACCACTCATTTCCTTTGTGGGCGTAAACTTTAAACAAATATACCGCATATTAAGAATAAATTCAGCCGGAGTCTTCTGCTCTGGAAAGTACTTCTCCTCAAAAGCTACAAGCAAATTTTTCATCTCCGGATTCAGCCGGGCAAGTGATTTACGAATAATTGATTTGGAAATATGTTTGTAGTAGGTGTGTGCCATACTTCCGGTTATTGACGCCAATGTATTCGTAGATCCGCCAATCAGAATAGCTTTTTTAATGGCATCCTCGTACGATTCAGATTGCAAAAAAGCCGATAAGGCTGCCGGTACAGGCGACTCTTCGATGGACGAGACTGAATGACTATTGGTATTGTCATTTACACCGATTATCACTGAAATTAATTATGTGTATTTCAACTATATGATGCACCTGTGAAAATCAATTTTTTATTTCCAAGCCATTGATAATTTTCTTCTTTGTATTTTTCCATAATTTCCAAACACAGAGGTAACATTCTTTTCTTTTTTAGAGCTACAATGATTTGTTTTTCATCAATCGTAATATCTGCTGAATTTAGAAGGATACTTTCATAAAGTTTTGTAGATGTACTGTTTTTATATCTGGCTGTTTCTAATGCAAATAGCCTGAATAGATTAAATGCAAGAATTGACATTGTCAGATCAAAATCAACCTTTATGACCATTGACGAAGAGACGTTATTTAAATGAAAAAAGCTTATCTGTTCAGATATTGATTTTTCAACCAACCACCTTCTAGCGTATTTCACAACTACATCTTCCACCTTAGAATCAAAGTCATTGGTAATAATTATTGCCGGTTTAATTTTACCATTACCTGTTATATATATTTCTCTTATCTGGCCATCGTATCCTTTAAGCGTTGTAATGTGATCGTTGACCTGAATGGTTCTTTTCTTGTTGCCGGAACAATGTACCCGGATACTTTTCTTTTGACTTTTGGGGATGTTGTTTATTTTTTGAACCAAATTTGTCCCTCTTCTCCGGATAGTAAGGAAACACACATTGTCTTTATTTAATTTGTTTAGATTCTGATAGTTTGTGAATTTGCTGTCAAAAACAATATATTTAATTTGCTCCGGCCTGCTTGAGCCTGAATTATGCAAGAATCCTGCTAACACACATGTAATTGTCTTGTAATAAAACACATAATCGCATTTTGATTTTTTATTTAGTTAGAGGAAAAATAAAAAAAAACAATCTATGATTTGATA
>JALVBA010000138.1 GCA_027010905.1 Marinilabiliaceae bacterium | reverse complement strand
GAATATATTTTATTAAATTCTAACAATAAGTTAGTTTTATCAAAATATGTCCATTTTCGTACAGTTAGTGTACGGTTTAGTATAGGCTAATCGAACCTGATAGCTTTTACCGGAGAGATTTTAGAAGCGAGGTATGATGGGCCTAACATCATTAGAGTTGTTAAAAGTATAGTGGCAACATTCAGAATAAAAAGATGCCAAAAAGTAATCTGAATAGGAACAGTCTCCAAGTAGTAATTCTCGGGGTCAAGTTTAATTATGCCGGTATATTTTTGAATAAGGCAGAACGACACCCCAATAAAATTACCCCAAATCAGTCCCCGCCCCACAATGAACGTGGCAAGGTAGAGAAACACTTTCCTCAACGAGCTATTCTGTATTCCCAGAGCTTTTAGGATTCCAATCATATTGGTACGCTCAAGTATCAGAATCAAAAGACCAGAGACCATGTTGAATCCGGCAACTATCATTATCAGTACGAGAATTACAAGCACATTCATATCTAGCAGATCAAGCCAACCGAATATCTGAGGCTGCAAATCAAGTATGGTACGGGTACGAAGCATAACTCCACTCTCATCAATAAAAGATGTGGCAACCGAACTTACCTCCTCACCTCTTTGCTCAATATTATCAAAGTCATCAATCTGAATTTCCAACCCCGATATTTGTGTCTTATCCCAGCTGTTTAGTCGCTGCACCTGTTTAATATCCACAAGGGCATAAAGCTTGTCAAACTCCGGCAGATTTGAATCAAAAATCCCTTTGATTACAAATTTACGTCCTCGAGGAGCTATTTTGTTTTTCTGAAGAAAGTACATTCGCAAATCATCACCAACAGAGAGGTGAAGCATCTGCGCCAGTTTGTGCGATATCAAAATCTCTTTTGAACTAACCGAATCATTTAATTGCAATGTATCACCTTCAACTATTATCTCTTTAAAGAAATGCCAGTTAAAATCGGTAGAGACACCTTTTAGCACAACCCCCTGAATGGCATTGCCTGTCTTTATCATTCCTGGCTTAGTGGCAAATTTTTGGATATGTTTAATGCCCGGAATATTCCTTAAACTTTTCAGTAGGGTTGAGTCAGGTGAGATAGGGTTAGTTTCGTACGACTGGTTGTAGTCGTAATTCATAATCTGAATATGAGAGCCAAAACCAATAATTTTTTGCCTTATCTCCTTTTTAAAACCAAAACCTATGGCGAGTGACAAAATCATTACTACCATTCCAAGAATTATTCCCAGTGTAGCAACCCTTGTAACAGGACCAGCCAGCCGTTTGCCCGTTAAACCACCGCTTCTGATTTTTCGCGCAATAAAAAGTTCCAGATTCACAATATTATGATTTGCTGTAAAGATAGGAAATTAGTTAAAAGAAAAGAACACAGAGACACGGTGACACAGAGAATGATTTAGCTTGGGGTACGCATTAAACCAAGCTACTCTGTGACTCAGTGCCTCCGTGTTAATTATACAACAATTGAAAATTAAAACCGGAAAAAGATGCAATCTTTTTCATTCAACTACGCTCCTACTCTTCCGGGATATGCTTCCAGAGCTTTCTCAAGCACTATCAACGCTTTAGCCAAATCCTCTTTTTTAAGCACGTAGGCTATACGAACTTCATCCTTACCCCTACCGGGTGTGCTGTAAAATCCTGATGCCGGTGCCATCATTACAGTCTGCCCCTCATAATCAAATTCACTAAGTATCCATTGGCAGAATTTGTCAGAGTCATCAACAGGCAGTTTAGCAACTGTATAAAATGCACCCTTGGGTTTTGGAGAGTAGACACCCGGTATTTTGTTCAGTCCTGCAACAAGGAAATCACGTCGGGAGATATACTCCTTTTGTACTTCGTCAAAGTATGACTTAGGAGTATCCAGCGAGGCTTCCGCAATTATCTGTCCAAAAGTTGGAGGGCTCAATCTTGCCTGAGCAAATTTTAATGCTGTGTTCAACACTTCACTGTTTTTAGTAACCAATGCACCTATCCTAACACCACACTCGCTATATCTTTTAGAAACAGAATCGAACATCACTACATTATTCTCAATCCCTTTCAAATGCATGACCGAGATATGCTCATGCCCATCGTAACAGAACTCTCTGTAAACCTCATCAGAGAATAGATACAAATCATGCTTAATTACCAACTCACGCAAACTATTCAGCTCATCTTCTGAATAGAGATATCCGGTAGGATTATTCGGATTACAGATGACAATACCTTTGGTTTTGTCTGTAATTAGATCCTCAAACTTTTCTATCGGGGGAAGAGCAAATCCATCTTCTATAAAAGATTCTATTGGTTTTACATTTACCCCGGCAGCAATTGCAAACCCATTGTAATTTGCATAAAATGGCTCAGGTATAATTACCTCATCGCCGGGATTAAAACAACTTAAAAAAGCAAACGTTATGGCTTCTGAACCACCTGTTGTTACAAGCAGATTATTGTGATCTATATCGATACCAATATTTTGATAGTACTTAGCCAGCTTGCGCCTGTAACTCTCAATTCCTGCAGAGTGACTATACTCAATCACTTTCAGGTCTGCATTCTTAGCCGCAGCTAATGCCACTTCCGGTGTTTTTATATCAGGCTGGCCGATATTCAAATGGTACACCTTTATCCCCCTGCTCTTTGCTTCTTCGGAATAGGGAACAAGTTTTCTTATTGGTGAAGAGGGCATTTTATCTCCTCTGATTGAAATAGTTAGCATCGTAATAATATTTTTATTCTCTCTATTAATTTGACTGTTCAAAACTACAAGTTTATTATTACTTTATTTA
>JALVBA010000137.1 GCA_027010905.1 Marinilabiliaceae bacterium | reverse complement strand
TAATGGCTTCTTTCTGATTTGCAGTCACCCACAACACCATTGCCAATCGCTAACGTTTCCTATCAACTCGGCACGTACGAGGACTTGCACCTCGCCAGCCTATTACCATGCCCGACATACTAAAAAAGGTAGCCTGAATAGGCTACCTTTTTTTGTCCGGGTCGATATGAATTGTTGCTATTAAACCATGCTTCTTAAAAATAGCATTCTCATACTTGGTTGCTATAGTGTGAGCCTCCTTCAACGACATCTCTCCAGGTAAACGAATATGAAATGTAAGTTCAGTATACAATCCGTACTGATGTGCATGAAAGTGATGTGGCTGCACATCATAGTCAGTAATTGATTTATACAATTTCTTTATCTCCTTTTTTGTCGATTTATCTATCTCTTCACCAAGAAGGACACTCACCGCTTCGCGCATAATAACATAAGTGGTATAGAAAAGCATCAGTGAAACTAAAATACCCAAAACACCATCAACCCACCACAATTTTCTGCCAATAAAGATACCAACCAGAATTACTACTGATGATATTGCATCGGAGCGATGATGCCAACCATCAGCAATTAACGCTTTTGACTGAAATTTTTTCCCTATAATTACAGAGTACTGCGCCATTCCCTCCTTCACAACAATCGAAATAATTGTTACAACAATTGCCACCGTTCCGTAGTGAACCTCCTCGTGTACTCGAAGTCGCAAAATAGATTCGATTAAAAATTTAAACCCTACAAGTGCCAATAGAACACCCACAACAACAGCACTAATAATCTCTGCCCGGCCATGTCCGTAAGGGTGCTTTTCATCTGCCGGCTGCGACGATACTTTTAACCCTATGAACACAGCAACTGAAGATATTGAATCACTTAAGGTATGCCATGCGTCTGCAATTAAGGCAACTGAATTGGATACAATTCCTGCCCAAAGTTTTATACCAAAAAGCGCAACGTTAAGTATTAATGAAAATATTGTTGCTCTCTCTCCT
Organism: Marinilabiliaceae bacterium; assembly: GCA_027010905.1. Taxonomy (GTDB): domain Bacteria; phylum Bacteroidota; class Bacteroidia; order Bacteroidales; family Marinilabiliaceae; genus JAADEM01. The sequence goes on along the minus strand of JALVBA010000137.1, from coordinate 1,812 downwards.
GTCTGATTTTTCATCTCAATTCCTCTTTATCTACCCTTCGAAAAACGGGGCTATTTACTAATTATAGATTTATCAGTTTCAAAATCTCTCTTTACCCAGCTATTGAATCCTCCCTTAAGAAAGAATATATTCTTGTACTCCATATCCAGTAGAATACCTATAACAGCCTTTCCTCGTGTCCTACCCTCATAACAGTAGAGGTAAATGTTTTGTTCTTTGTCCACATCTTTTAATACCTTTAGCAACACCCTCTTTTCGCCTGCCCATACAGCATCTTTAATTATTGACTTACTGTAGTCATCATAGAGTCGCACATCAAGGATAATACCCGTACTGTTCGTGGAAATCCTCTCATCGAAATCTGCCGGAGAGAGAAGGGTGTAGCCACCTTTAGGGGATGGAACGAATGCAATCAGGATACAAATAAATAAAAATAGTTTCATGCTAAATTATTGTTGAACCCTCTTCGGGGTTCCGGATTACTTTTTCCTTTAATCCGCATGTTGCACATGCGGATATTTTTGTTCAACCCCTTATCAGGGGTTGATATACGTCATCAGTCTTGCTACAACACAACTGCAAAGCAGTTGAACTACAATAACCATAGGTGAAACCTATAGTTACGAACAACACAAACACCTCTACCAACCCACAACGTGGGTTGAACCATAGATCTCAATCATAAAAAAACAACTCCGAGATAATATAATCCGAAATAAAAATCCCTTTTCCCGTAATATGATACCTATCTTCCCTAACATCAATATCTCCAGCTAAAATATGCTTTTTTACATTTTTCAAAAAATAGTCTTTATACTCTTCATCAATCGCATTAATCTCTTTCTCTGTTATACCCTCCCTAGTCCTTAGTCTCAACATAACCATCTCATTATACCTGTCTGCACTGGTCAGTATCTCCTCCTTGTCGATAAACTCACCTTTAAGATACCTTTTCATATCACTTACATTCCAGTATCTTTTTGTTCCATCGAATGAGTGAGCTGATGGACCTAAACCAATATATTTACTACCACTCCAGTAGCTGCTGTTATGCTTTGAGTTTTTCTCAGGTAGCGAAAAATTAGATATCTCGTAATGCTCATACCCTGCACTTTTCAGTTTGTCAATTAAAACCCTAAACTGCTCTACACTTTCATCTTCTGGTATCTCATTAAAAATACCCCTTTCCAATTTTTTATTAAAAACAGTACCCTTTTCATAAGTAAGATGGTATGCCGAGATATGCTCCACATTCAGACCTATAGCCTCATCAATACTTCTCTCCCAGGTCTCCATCTTCATTGTAGGCAGACCATACATCAGGTCGATACTAATATTTTCAAATCCGGCTTTTCGGGCATCAGCAACAACCCTCCGTGCCTGACCTGCATTGTGCCTGCGATTAAGCAAACCCAACAGCCTGTCGTCGAAACTCTGTATCCCAATACTTAGTCTGTTAACACCCGTTTTTCGCAACTCATTAAGATATTCTTGAGTACCGTCATCAGGATTTAGCTCAAACGTAATCTCATATCCTATTTCCCCGGTATCTCTATTTTTTAAGGTTGAATTAAGAATCGTTTTAATCTCCTCAATCTTTAAAACGGAGGGAGTGCCACCCCCCAAATATATTGTATCAATTGTTATATTATCAATAAACTCTCTGTTTTTATCAATTTCCTTCTCCAGAATACATAAAAAGTCACTTTTTAAAGAGATATTTGTAGTCTTAAAAAAGTCGCAATAATCGCATCTTTTAAAACAAAAAGGTATATGTATGTATATTCCTGCCATTTTGTGGATGTGTAACAG
>JALVBA010000136.1 GCA_027010905.1 Marinilabiliaceae bacterium | reverse complement strand
CAAAGAACCTACAGGTGTCCTGTCAAGAAAACTTACCTATTAGAGTTTGACCACGAAACATTAGCAAAAATGAATTTAATTTGAATCACACAATAATTAGAATAGAGCCACCTGTTTAAAAGAAGTGATTCACCTTTTCCAGCTTATCTAACTCCTTAACTCTAACATTTCGCCATATTATTTTAACCCCGCCACCTTTGTGAATCTGAAAAGCAACAACTCCCACTCCACTTGCTATTTTCTCGTCCGACAAAGTCACCATTAAATCTCCATTCAACCACGTTGAAACGGTTCCGCCAACAACTTTAATTTTCATCCGATTCCACTGCCCCATTTTAAAAGCCTCCTCATCCTGTTCCGAAATCTGTTCCAACCATCCTCTACCATTCTGCTCAAATATACTTCCAGTTCCATGCTCAGTCTCGGCAATCTCAGCCTTCCAGCCTGAAACCTCCTTTCCTACAAATTTTGTTCTAAAAAAAACACCGCTGCTATTTTTCATCTCCACTGGAAAAAATTCGAGCTGTAGTTCAAAATCGTTATAATCCTTGAGTGTTGCCAAATAGCCGCTACTCTCACCATCTCCACTCTCACCCACCAAATTACCATCTTCAATATACCACTTAGCATCTCCGTGAATCTGCCATCCCGAAAAATCAACCCCGTTAAATATAGGCTTATCTTTTACTGTGCAGCCTGACAGGAGAACAGCAATAGCTGCAATTAAAAAATAACTAAGTCTCATATTATACTTTTTGTAATTTATCTAAGTAAGAAATTCACCGCAAAGGTAACTATTTTGATATCAAGGCAAAAAAGGAAAGATAATTTTTATCATTACCTACCCATACCCAACTTAGGCCTTATCTTTTAATTTTATCAGATAGGTTTTCAGGAAAATCCTCAATAAGATTTTCCGAGAGATTCATCTCGACAATTTGCTCTACCGGAACTTTGGCAAACGGAAAGTTTTTTATTCTGTTATCATTAAGATAAATATTCGTAAGAGCAGGCAGAGTAAAGAATTGGCCTTTAACATCTACAATATTATTCTCACACATATCTAACAGCTCAAGGCTTTTTAGATTTTCAATATTCTCAGGCACTTCAGTAAACTGATTAGCTCCTATATAAAGCTTCTGCATATTAGAAAGGTTATTAAACTCGTCAGGCAGTTGGGTTAGCTCATTATATCGTATATCAAGATATCTCAGCTTAGTCAATATTCCTATTTGTGCAGGAATGCTTTTTATGTAGTTATTGCGTATATCAAGATACTCAAGACTTTTCAGCTCAAATATCTCTTCGGGAAAATGGCTGTTCAATCTCATATTGAATATGCTCAGATGTGTAACCTGTTCATCTGCATCAACCATGAAACCCTTTGAAAACCAAGTGATATTATCAAGTCTTTTCAACCGTCTTGGTAATCTGGCTTCCAGTTTTTCTATGATTTGCAAATCTGACATATATATTTAATGAGATAATATAGTTTGTTTTCTATTCTCTAAACGAGATATCACCCTAAAAGTTTCAAAGTTATGACAGGTTCAATTAAATATTACGTTTATGATAAAATATTCTAAAATTTCGGGGCTATAGGATAAATATTCTCTATTTTTACAATTAATAAAAAACATAACACAAATAAAATATATTTATCATGGCAGAATTCAAATATCAGAATCCTTTTCCTATTTCTAAAGAGACAACTCAATACCGGTTTGTTACAAAGGATTACGTTTCTACTATTGAGGTAGAGGGCAGAAAGATTCTTAAAATTGACCCAAAGGGATTAGAGGTAATAGCAAAAGAGGCTTTTACGGATGTGGCATTTTATCTGCGCCCTGCTCATCTCGAAAAACTGTCGCATATCCTTAAGGACGAGGAGAGTTCGGACAACGACCGTTTTGTAGCACACACAATGTTGTTGAATCAGGTTGTTGCTGCCGAGGGAGAGCTTCCCACATGTCAGGATACAGGTACAGCAATTGTAGTTGGCAAAAAAGGTGAGAACGTTTGGACAGGAGTAAATGATGCTGAACATCTCTCAAAGGGTATTTTTGACACTTACGATAAAAACAATCTCCGTTTTTCTCAGGTTGTACCACTTACAATGTTTAAAGAGAAGAACACCGGAACCAACCTTCCTGCTCAGATTGACATTTATGCAAAGTCAGGTACAGGGTATGAGTTTCTGTTTGTGGCTAAAGGAGGCGGGTCAGCTAACAAGACATACCTCTACCAGCAGACAAAGGCTCTGCTGACAGAAGAGAACCTTACTAAGTTTGTTAAGGATAAGATAAAAGACCTGGGAACATCGGCCTGTCCTCCCTACCATCTGGCATTGGTAATTGGTGGCACGTCAGCCGAGGCTAACCTTGCTGTTGTGAAGAAAGCATCAGCAGGAT
>JALVBA010000135.1 GCA_027010905.1 Marinilabiliaceae bacterium | reverse complement strand
TAAAGGATCTAAAAGAAAGGACGAATTTCAAATAGTCTTTTATATATATTAGCCCTCCTCTCGCTGGTGCGGATTTGCAATCACTGCCTTGTAACAATAACATAATGAAACCCCGGTGCAATTAAGTGTTGGGTTACTTTGTTACGTGCACTTGACGATTGAATCTACTTCGCTACGCTTCGTACGATTCAATGTCTGGTTGTGGGGTGGAGGTGTTTGTCCCGTGCTTGTCCACCATTGCATCGTGTTTGGTTAATAATCCAGATATATAAACAGTCCGGCAGAAACCTGATAGAGGTCGGGGTCTTTACTCTTTTCAAACAGCGGAGAGAAGTAGTAGTCGGCAAAGATATTTATGTCCTTGTAACCCATTCGAGCAGTGACACCGTACCTCCATTGAGTGAGGTTGTAGTGATCCTTGTTTTTTGCCTTACTGTCGCCGGCATATACTACTTTTGTGTGTGACCCTAATCTTAGTCCGCCTATGGCACCTGCCGAAATGTATATGGGAGACCTGTCTCTGCCTACCGGCACTTGAAACTCCAGCAACAGAGGTGCATTCATGTACACTGTTGTTAGCTTATTCTTTTTAACGGGATCGGTTAACACAATGTAGGAGGTGTTTCCCTCTTCATCTCTGTTAAGCAGATACTGACTGTCGAATCTGTAATTATTCCACTCCACTCCCAGTCCGGTAACCAATCCAATATTACCCCTTCGCTGAAGCTTGATACTCTGTTGCCAGGGGTTAATTGCCACACCCACCGATTTCCCGGCATTCATCTCCATAAACATATATTCGTCGGGGTAGTTAAACGACTGTGAGGAGGTCATAAGATTGTTGTACCCAACGTTCATTCCTGCCCAATGCCCCACAAACCTGCGTCGTCTGTTTCGGTTTGGCTTTCGGTATTCCACACTTGTTTGCCTGTTGGTTGAGCCGGTATTTGTTTTTGTCACAATCTCAACCCTGTCGCTCCATATTCGAACAACGGTGGAGTCGTTAAAGATGGAATCATTCATGTTTAATCCCGGTACAACTTCCTGAGGTAGTACCTCCACAACAGTCTCCTGATAGGTCTCGGGAGAGGTGCGAATGATTTCGCCCCTACTATCAATCCACACAATTTTACCATTCAGCAGAGCCTTGGCTTCACCATTCTCAAACTCCCAAATCTGATTATATTCAGCAGGAATTACCTCATGCCCGGCAGGGTCGATGTAACCAATCTTCCCGTCTTTCAATACCCTTGCTCTCTCATTCTCAAAGTCCCAAATCTGATCATACCTTGGCGGAATCACCTCATGCCCGGCAGTGTCGATGTATCCAATCTTCCCATCTTTCAGAACCCGTGCTCTCTCGTTCTCAAAATCCCATATCTGATTGTATTGCGGCTTAATAATTTCGCGGCCTGCCATATCAATGTAACCCACCTTGCCATTTTTCAAAACACGAGCACGTCTGTTCTCAAACGAGTATATCTGGTCGTACTGTGCGGGAGCTATCTCCACTCCGTTAATGTTGAACAACCCTATTTTACCACCTTTAATTACCTTTAAAATATTATTCTCATTAAGATCCCAAATCTGATTATATTCGCAAGGAACAATTACCACCCCCTCTTTAGTTGTTATTCCGAAATAGACCCCCTTTCTCACCTTAAAATAACCGGGCTTAACCTCCCAGCTTCTGTCATATCCCGTAACATCACTGCTTTGTGCTGTTACCTGTTGTGCCGGTAGCAGGAGCAGAAACAGTGCTAATACTATTATAATTCGATTGTACATTACAGTCTGTTTTTTCTTAAAAATTAATCAACGTCAAACCTATAGAGTAGGGATAGAGTTCAGGTCCTTTGTTTTTCATATAGAGAGTTGAAAAGTTGTAGGTAGCATATAGCTTTATCCAGCTGTATCCCAGGCGCACCATGGCACCGTACTGAACCGGGCTCACATTGAGATTGCCCTTGTATTTCTGTTTTGTTCGGATGCCGCTGTCATTATAAACAACCTTTGTGTGGGCTTTTACAAGAAAACCGGTATAGCCTCCTGCCGAGATGAAAAATCTGTTTCGGTCGTTGTTTGTTGGTATCTGAAATTCAAAAAGAAGAGGGATATTAATGAAGCTGGTTGTCAGTTTATTCTTTGTAACTGTTCTATCCTCTTCGGGTCTCCCAATAGTATTCCCATTATCGTCGAGTTCAATTATATATTTACTGTCGGTACGGTAGTTGTTGAAAGTCCAGCCTGCTCCAATCACAACACCAATTGTATTACGGTTACGCTGAAAGGGTATGCTGTACTGCAGGAAATTAAGGCTTACTGACATCGATTTAGAGAAGTTAAGATCCATAAACTGATCTTCGGAAGGTAAAGAGGTTGTGAATCCGGATGCCATATATCCGTTAAATCCCAGATCTACACCGGCCAGGTGTCCCTTAAATTTTTCGCGTGGCACACGAACCATTCGTAAGCGTGTTTTGTTGTAGTTCTCAATCACCTCAAAACGTCTGTGCCCAAGTGTAATTTTGGTAATTGTATCAGAGTAATTGTTTACCTCAATATTTCCTCTGGGAAAATTAACTGTTGTCCTGTCAGTATCCTCATTCACCTCAACAAGGTTCTTCACCTTCTCTGTTGATTTGTTATTTTCCTGTGCCAATGTTTTGAATGTAACAATATGAATATAGAGAAGAGCTACCAGTAGTATAGATATTTTTTTCATTTTAATTGTTGTTAATATTATAATTATAGATTATTTCAGGTGTAAAAGCTAAACGGGATTTACACCTTTTAACGTAGGACGGTTAAGCAGGAGCAGATGTTACACCTACTTCTTCACTTTATGGTCGATTTGCAGATTTGAAGAGCCAAAGCGGTATGCAACAACGTCACCCCGGTCGTTATACTGCTTTTTAAACCTGATGTTATTTCCGGTCATCCGGTTAATAAACTTCACACTTCCGGCAAGCAGAGGATTCGTTTTATCAAGCGATGGAGATTGCACCGGCTTAATCACCGGCTGCTGTTTTCTGTTTTGTAGCGAGCTAATATACAGTGGCATAATCTCATTTAATGCAATCTCATAACCATTCAATTCAATAGCATCAATCTCCCTGTCTATCCCCTTGCCTGAGATAGTTTTAAGAGAGATATTTTCTGCCCTATCCGGTAGAGATGATTCAATAGTTGGAGCAGTTTTGTGTGTTGTAACAGCGGACTTAACAGTTGCTACCAGTGCCTCTTTCTGTTCAACAGTTGCCACTTCTCTTCCTGTAGTTTTGTTCTGCTGACTCTTTAAAACAGGCTGTTCAGTTTTAATCGGCTGTTTTACCGAAGCAGTTAAAGATGGTTTAATGATGTAAAATTTGAACGTAGCCCAAATCGAAGTTGCCAACAGAATTATTATAGCTATTGATGCTGCTTTGTTGAAGGTCTCTTTTGTGATGAGCGGCAACAGAACAACTCTTTTCAAGCTCTGCTTATTGGGGTAAACAATAGACTTTTCAGCACTTAGAATTACTTTGTCGTACAGGGCTTGTTCCTTTTTAGCTCCCGGAGTTGTCTCCATCAAAACACTATGCTCCTGCTCCTCGGCATCATGCAGTTGACCTTCTGCCTTTTGAATATGGAGATATTCGTTACGGGAGACTCCCTCTATCTCTGCTCTATTTTTTTTAAGAGAGAGCTTATCAATAAAAGAGTTACTACCCGATGGTTTAACAGTAAAAAGCTCTAACTCGTCAACCTCCGATTTCAGGTTAGGATTGCTCTCCAGAAAATTACGTACCTCCTCCTCTTCGAAAGCATTTAGTGTGCCTTCAACATAATCAATCATCCACTCTTCGTAATTTCCTCTGTTAATATCCATTATTATAAATTCATACCATCTTTTTGTATCAATAAAGAGATTAAACCAAAACCTCTACTTTACCAATATAGGTTTTCAGAAACTTCCGTGCTCTGAAAATATAGACCTTCACCTGTGCAACAGACAGCCCTGTAATCTCACTAATCTCATTGTAGGCATAACCTTCGTAATCGCGCATCAGAATAACCATTTTCTGTTTTTCCGGCAGTTGGTCAAGAGCTCTGTTCAGCAACTCCTTCAAATCGGTGTACGAATTGGAGTAACTAAGCGACCTTTCGTTAACCTCTTCCCAGCTACCTCTCTTTTTATCTCTGCGTATTGAGTCGATAAGAGTGTGGTATGCTATTGAGAAGAGGTAACTTTTTACCTTTGAAAAATTCACACTTTTATAATTCTTCCATAACTTCTCATAGCTATCCTGTACAATATCTTTGGCTTTGTCATCATCTCTGCAATTTTTTAAGATGAACCTGAATATCGCGTCAGAATAGAGATCTACGGCTTGGTTATACTCTTCTACTATCATTAATTGGTTGTCCTGTTACTTATGACGAACGAAGTTTCCGGTAAGTTACAATAAATAACCATCAGGACTAAAACAAAGAAAGTGATTTTAAGTTTAAAAGAAAAGAGCCACCCGAAAGGATGACTCTTTTGTTGTACCCGGAGCCGGGGTCGAACCGGCACTCCCGAAAGAACTGGTGTTTGAGACCAGCGCGTCTACCAATTCCGCCATCCGGGCCTGTACAAATATCTTTTTGCGGGTGCGAATATACGCCAATTACATTTTTAAAGCAAAAACTTCTTTTAAATATTTTTATGCCGAAACGCTCTTTTTACTATCCATATACGACATAGCCTTGCCAATAACTCTTAAAATTTCACTGATAGATTTTCCCTCTCCGGACTTCACTGACGGGCGAAAGAAAAAAATTACTACTAAAAGAACAAAGAGTGTCATCCCTGCTGTAAAGCAACTTATATATAGCCCCTTTAATAATTACAATTAACAGAGGAATCAATATTTTCCTAATCTTTTGTGAGGTTGCGACATGAATACCAATAATAAAAAATGGAATAAAATATTGAAATGACCCTCTTGAGCCTCCGTTTACAATCCACATAATAGGAGTGAAAACTACCACTAAAAAAGTAAAAGCAACAATCTCTGCCAGTTTTGATTTTTTTGTTATTCGTGAGTAAAAAAACAGAGAGACAAACAGGATAAGTGCAACAAGATTCAAGACAGAAGTAAGCCAATAAAGCTGTAGGATGTAATCAGTAATTATAACCAACAAAAGTAAAATAGCTCCACCAAAAAGTAACGCATTTAGAATCCTGTGATTTAGATTAAACTCCTCAGAAGATCCTGTAATAAACTCTATATTCTTTATTATCTGCATTTTTACATAAAACGTTATTGCACTATACTAAGTTACTAAAAAACTCGAAATAGATAAACTAAAGTATAGCTAAATGTTTCTTGTAGCACCTCAAAATAATATTTAGCCCTAATGTGCCTCCAGCCAATTTTCACCAACTCCCATGTCAACCTCAAGAGGAACAGACAACTCAACCGCATTCTCCATCTCCTCTTTAACTATCAGGCTCACTTTATCCTGCTCAGGTTTGAAGAGGTTAAAGTTCAACTCATCATGCACCTGCAGCATCATTTTAGATTTAATGCCCTCTTTTTCGAACCGCTTCTGAATTGCAACCATTGCCATCTTAATTATGTCAGCAGCAGTACCTTGAATAGGTGCATTTATTGCATTTCTTTCAGCAATACCTCGCACTATTCCGTTACGTGAGTTGATGTCGGGGAGGTAACGTCTGCGGCCAAACAGTGTCTCAACGTAGCCCTTCTCCCGCGCCTCTTTGATGCTCTTGTCCATAAACTCTCTCACTCCGGGGAAATTTTCAAAGTAACCATCAATTATCTCCTTTGCCTCCTTACGAGGAATATTAAGCCTTTCGGCCAGACCAAAGGCTGAAATGCCATAGATGATTCCAAAGTTTGCAGTTTTCGCTTTGCGGCGCATGTCGTCATCAACCTCATCCAGCGAAACTTTAAATACCTTAGCCGCTGTAGCACGGTGAATATCCTCACCTCTGCGGAAAGCCGTAATCAGATGCTCATCTTCGCTGAAGTGAGCCATTAGTCTCAGCTCCACCTGAGAGTAGTCAGCTGAGAGGAAGAGATAATCGTCTCCTAAAGCCGTAAAAACTTTTCGTATCTCCCGCCCCGCCTCATCTCTGATCGGTATATTCTGGAGGTTCGGATTTGTACTGCTTAACCTGCCCGTCACAACAACAGTTTGATTGTATGAGGTGTGGATTCGGCCGGTTTTAGGATTTATCAGTTTAGGCAGAGCCTCAACATAAGTGTTAAGGAGTTTCTTCAAGCCACGGTACTCAAGTATTGCAGGAATTATCTCATGTTTCGATTTAAGTTTCTGCAAGATATCCTCTCCGGTACTATACTGACCCGATTTTGTCTTCTTAGCCTTATCGTCAATTTTCAGAACATCAAAGAGCACCTCTCCAACCTGTCGTGGACTGGCAATATTAAAACTCTTACCGGCCATAGCGTAGATACTCTCTTCGAGTGCTGCAATATCTTTTTTCAAAATAACAGCGTAATTGTTTAGTGCCTCTACATTTAGAGTAACACCTTCAAACTCCATATCAGTCAAAACACTTACAAGTGGCATTTCCACATTGTAAAACAGATTCTTAACTTCACTCTTTTCAAGTTGTTCTTTAAATATATTTGATAATTGCAGAGTAATGTCAGCATCTTCGGCTGCATACTCTTTAACCACCTCAACATCAACATTTCGCATACTTCCCTGGCTCTTTCCCTTTTTACCGATAAGTGTTTCAATGGAAACAGGAGAGTAGTCGAGATAGGTTTCGGCCATAAAGTTCATGTTGTTTTTCAATCCCGGGTGCAGCAAGTGATGTGCAACCATAGTATCAAAAAGCTCCCCTTTAACATCAATGTTATAATTTTTTAGAACAAGCATATCGTACTTAATATTCTGCCCTGTTTTTCCTATTGAACTGTCTTCAAAAATTGATTTGAATCCTGCTACCAATGCTAAGGCTTCCTGCCTGTTGGCCGACACCGGAACGTAGTAAGCCTCTCCCTCACTCCAGCTAAACGAGATTCCAACAAGTTCAGCTTCCATTGCATTTACGGATGTAGTCTCTGTGTCAAAACAGAAATCAGTAAGAACAGAGAGATCCGCTTTTAGTGATGACAGTGACATCTGATTGGTTACAAGATAGTAAAAGTGATTTACCGAATCTATTGATTTGTGTGAAGATGTTTGAAAAAATGTTCCTGTCTCTGACGATGAAGAGGAGTTGTTACCGGCGGCAGGCTGGGCAAAAAGGTCTCCCTGAACAGGCTCATTACTTTTTATTTCGGGTTGAGCGGAGCCTCCTCTGAGATTAAAAACTGTAGCAACACGATTTTTTAAATTTCTGAACTCCAACTCATCCATAATTGAAAACACCTTGTCGATATCCGGCTCCTTTACGATATATTCGTCAGGATCGAAATCGCGTGGGATGTGCCGCTCAATCACAACCAACTTGTTAGACATCTCCACCTGCTCGCGGAAATTGATCATGTTCTCTTTCTGCTTTCCCTTAAGTTTTTCAATGTTTTCATAAACCCCCTGTACTGAGCCGTAGTTGGCAATTAACTCTTTCGCCCTCTTCTCGCCCACTCCGGGACAACCTGGAATATTATCGGCCGAATCGCCCCAAAGTGCCAAAATATCTATCACCTGTTCGGGTCTTTCAACAGCAAACTTCTCCTTAATCTCATCTACCCCCCAAACCTCATTTCCACCACCTTTGGAGCGTGGCTTAAACATAAATACATTGGTACTCACAAGCTGAGCATAATCTTTATCGGGTGTAACCATGTATGTTACAAATCCTTTTTCGGAAGCGATACGCGACAGGGTACCAATAACATCGTCAGCTTCGAAACCATCAACCTCAACCACAGGAATGTTAAATGCTTCGAGAAGCTGTTTGATGTATGGCACTGCTAAACGGATATCCTCGGGTGTGGCCTCCCGCTGAGCCTTGTACTCTTTGTACATCTCATGCCTGAAAGTAGGCCCCGACGGGTCGAAGGCTACTGCAATGTGGGTTGGTTTCTCCTTTTCAAGAATTTCGAGCAGAGAGTTGACAAAGCCAAAGATGGCAGATGTGTTCAACCCTTTGGATGTGCTTCGGGGATTACGAATAAATGCATAGTACGCTCTGAAAATAAGAGCATAAGCATCGAGTAAAAAAAGCTTTTTTGAATTATCTGTTGACATAGTACGTGTTTTTATTTCAAAGATAGAAATAGACTTTAATAATTGCAGCTAAAAGGGGAAAAGAAAATTGTTAACTTTGTCGGCTTAAATTACAGAAACAGAAAAAACAGGAAAATATGAACTTTGTTGAAGAACTGGAATGGAGAGGTATGATTCATGATATTATGCCGGCAACAAACGACCAGCTAAAAAAAGAACTAACCTCGGCCTATGTGGGCATTGACCCTACAGCCGACTCACTACATATTGGCCACCTTGTTGGAGTAATGATGTTGAAACATTTTCAGGCAGCCGGGCATAAACCTATTGTCCTGGTTGGCGGTGCCACCGGAATGATTGGCGACCCCTCGGGCAAATCGAAAGAGCGCAACCTCCTCGATGAGGCATCGCTCCGACACAATCAGGAGGCTCTGAAAAATCAGCTTAAGCGTTTTCTCGATTTTGATTCGGGAGAAGATAATAGTGCCGAGATGGTTAACAACTACGACTGGATGAAGGATTTCTCGTTTTTGGATTTCATTCGCGATGTGGGTAAGCACATTACCGTTAACTACATGATGTCGAAGGACTCAGTAAAGAAACGTCTCGGCTCCGAATCGAAAGAGGGAATGTCGTTTACTGAATTTACTTACCAACTTGTTCAGGGGTACGATTTCCTGCATCTATACAAACATAATAATTGCAAATTACAGATGGGTGGCTCCGATCAGTGGGGTAATATTGTTACCGGTACTGAGCTAATACGGCGAATTGCCGGTGGAGAAGCCTATGCAATAACTTGCCCTCTCATCACAAAAGCCGATGGTGGTAAGTTTGGCAAAACTGAGTCGGGGAATGTGTGGCTCGACCCTGAGCGTACCAGCCCTTACGCATTCTTTCAGTTTTGGCTAAATACAACAGACACGGATGCTGAGAAGTATATTAAGATTTTCACAATGCTCACACAAGAGGAGGTTGAAGTGCTTGTAAAAGAGCAGGCAGAGGCATCTCACCTAAGGCCGCTTCAAAAAAGACTGGCTGAAGAGGTAACTGTTTTAGTACATGGGAAAGAGGCTTACGACAGTGCTGTGGAAGCCTCTCAGATTCTGTTTGGTAAAAGTACAACAGAGGCTCTGAGAAAGATTGACGAGAAGACTCTTCTCTCGGTTTTTGAAGGAGTTCCCCAATTTAAAATATCTAAAGATGAGCTAAAAACAGGCATTAACGTAGTTAATCTGCTGGGAGAAAAAGCTACTGTTTTCCCATCAAAAGGAGAAGCCCGCAGGACAATTAAGGGAGGAGGAGCAAGTATCAATAAAACAAAAATTGCGAATGCTGAGCAGGTTGTCAATGGCGATGAGCTGCTAAACGACAAGTACATTCTGGTTCAGAAAGGAAAGAAAAACTACTTTTTGCTGATAGCTGAGTAATTGGAATCTTCGTTAATAATGAAGGCCTCACTACAAGTGAGGCCTTCATTTTAGTATGTCGGGCATGGTAATAGGCTGGCGAGGTGCAAGTCCTCGTACGTGCCGAGTTGATAGGAAACGTTAGCGATTGGCAATGGTGTTGTGGGTGACTGCAAATCAGAAAGAAGCCATTAG
>JALVBA010000134.1 GCA_027010905.1 Marinilabiliaceae bacterium | reverse complement strand
CTTCTATACAATGTTAATATTTGTTAATTTATCGATTAATTCGTATCATTTACTTCTGATAGCAATGGTTTTTATATTTTTGCACTAATTATAAGTTATGACAAAAACATACCAGACATCTGCACGGCGTAAATTACGGAGCTCCTATTTCACCACCATCATAAGTATAGCATTGGTGCTGTTTGTTTTAGGGATTATCGGTTTACTGCTGCTAAATGCCAACAGACTATCAACCTATGTTAAGGAGAATCTGGGCTTTACAATTCTGCTTAAAGACAATGCACGCAATGCCGAGGTTAAAAGGTTGGAGAAACTCCTTACCACTTCTGATTTTATCAAGTCAACAGAATATATCGATAAGGATAGAGCTGCAAAAGAGTTGCAGGATGAGCTGGGTGAAGATTTTGTTGATTTCTTAGGCTACAATCCACTACTGTCGTCTATCGACGTTAAGCTTTATGCAGACTATACCAGCCCCGACAGTATTGCAAAAATAGAGAAGATACTGCTTGAATTTCCTCAGATTAAAGAGGTTTACTACCAGAAGAATCTGGTGCATCTTGTACATAAGAATGTTAGTCGTATATCCTTTGTGCTATCAATATTTGCAATACTGCTACTAACCATAGCTATTGCACTTATAAACAACACCATCAGGCTGTCGGTCTATTCGAAACGTTTTCTAATACGTACAATGCAGCTTGTAGGGGCAACAAAGGGGTTTATTCGAAAACCGTTTTTTATACAGGGTATTGTGCACGGTTTTATGGGAGCAGCCATAGCTATTGTGCTTCTGGCAGGCTTAATTTATGTTACCAGTAAAGAGCTTGTCGAAGTGGTAGGGTTTCAAAATCTTGATTTAATATTTATTCTGTTTGGGTTAGTCATTTTACTTGGCATACTTATTACTTCTATATCAACATACTTCTCGGTAAATAAATATTTACGACTAAGTACTAACGAATTATACTTTTAAATTATCAGGACATGGCTAAAAATATTTCAGAAAAAGAGAAAAATTCAGAGTTTGCCTTAAGTAAGGAGAACTACGTTCTTTTGGCTATAGGGTTTGCAATTATTATTATTGGTTTCCTATTGATGATAGGAGGCAGAAGCAGTGATTCCAACACATTTAACGGTGAAGAGCTATATAGCTTCAGAAGGATTACTCTTGCCCCTCTTGTTGTTCTTTTTGGTTTTATGTTTGAAATTTATGCCATAATGAAAAAGCCTAAATCCGAAGAGAAGTAATATAAAAATTTTGGTATTACTGCAAACTTAGTGGGCAACTAATTAAAATATATGTTGGTTATTTGCTGATACGTTTATTTGCTTATGGCTCAATACACTGATACAATATTATAAACAAATCAACAAATAATCATATAAATTTACACCAAAAATTTTTAATATAGTTAAGTACCCACTAAAATAGTAGTAGAACCATAATCTTAAAAACAGTTTTATGAATTGGATAGAAGCTCTAATCCTTGGCATTGTTCAGGGGTTAACTGAATTTTTGCCTGTAAGCAGTAGCGGACATCTCGAAATTGTGAAAGCCCTTTTCGGGGATACACTAGTTGCTGAGGAGAGTATGTTTATGACCGTAATGATGCATGGTGCAACAGCTCTGAGTACAATTGTTATTTTCAGAAAAGAGATTGCTGAAATTTTTATCGGTCTATTTCAGTTTAAGTGGAACGAGCAGACAATTTTCTCTGTTAAGATTGTTCTGTCGATGATACCTGCCGCTTTTGTAGGGGTTGTTTTTAATGATCAGATTGAGGCTCTTTTTGATGGCCGTATTCTGCTTGTAGGATTTATGTTACTACTCACTGCGGTACTTCTTTTTCTGGCCGACCGAGCCAAAACTACTGGTAAGAGTGTAGGGTATAGGGATGCAATAATCATTGGTATTTCGCAGGCCATTGCTATTCTCCCCGGCATCTCCCGCTCGGGTGCTACCATCTCAACATCGGTACTGCTTGGGGTCGACAGAAGCAAAGCAGCACGATTCTCTTTTTTAATGGTAGTACCGCTTATTCTTGGTAAGGTAGCTAAAGATCTACTCTCATCTGACTTTACCACTTCGGGACACTCCTTTGGTATTGTTGCTATTGGTTTTATGGCAGCATTTATTACCGGACTGTTTGCATGTACCTGGATGATTAAGCTGGTGAAGAGAAGTAAACTTACATACTTTGCCGTTTATTGTGCTATTGTGGGAGTTATTGCCATAGTGTGGACTTTGGCATAGTCGCCTAATATTTTATAACCTGATTGAACCAAGCTGATGAAAGATTTATCCCAAATGGATTTCCTTGCCGGTGAGATGTTGCTTTTCGATAAGCCTCTTAACTGGACATCTTTTGATGTGGTGAGAAAGATACGCTTTCTTCTGAAACACCATCTTGGAGTAAAAAAGATTAAGGTGGGGCATGCCGGCACGCTTGACCCTTTGGCTTCAGGATTGGTTATAGTGTGTACCGGCAAGGCTACAAAAAGGATAGATGAGTATCAGGGTATGGTTAAAGAGTATGTTGCGGATATCCGCTTTGGTGCTACCACTCCTACATACGATCTTGAGTCGGAACCTGATGAGCTCTTCCCGTACAATCAGATCACAGAAGAGAAACTTGCCGAAGCAATGAATCAGTTTACCGGAGAGATAGACCAGACTCCACCTATCTTTTCAGCCATTAAAGTGCAGGGTAAGAAAGCCTACGATCTGGCTCGTAAAGGCGAAACAGTTGAGCTAAAGTCACGAAGAATTACTATTTATGAGATGAAAGTAACAGCGTTCAACATGCCCGTCATCACTGTTAAAGTAAAATGCAGTAAAGGAACCTACATTCGCTCTCTGGCATTCGATATGGGTAAAGCATTAAATTCCGGAGCACATCTTGCCGGGTTACGCCGAACACGTATCGGTGAGTACTCTGTTGATGACGCAACAACCGTTATGGAGTTTGAAAAGCTTTTCTAACTTAGCTGTTTATTCTCTCTTTACCCTCCTTTGTGCAGTCGTTTTGCGGCTAAATGTTGTATTTGGGAGTGCATGGTTAAGATGATCCATAGATATTTTGTTTCTATTTAAGGCTTTTATATTCAAATAAAAATGTAATTTTAATAAGTTTGTAAATTACAATCCGGCTTTGTGGCGTACCTCAGCCTATTTGATGCCCGGCTTTAACATGTTTTATTTGGCTGAGTCCCCGCATGAGATAACTTTGTACCGGAAAAAATAGTTGCTGAATTTATGAACTTTATCGATATACATACCCATAGTAAAACCCGGCTAACTGGGGTGACGAAAGTCGTTAATATCTTCCCGTGGGATAATGTGGGTATTGATGAAGGGAATGATAGAATTATTACTGCCGGTATCCATCCGTGGTTTATTGATGAGGTTGATATTGAGGCAGCTTTACAACAGATTGAGAGCTGGATAAAGTCAGGAATTGTAAAGGGTGTTGGAGAGACCGGTCTCGACAGGATTAAAGGTCCAAAAGAGTCTGATCAGGAGAGTGTCTTTGAAGAGCATATCAAAATGTCTGAAAAATATCGCTGCCCTTTAACTGTTCATTGTGTGAGACGAGACAACGAGATAATTGGCATCAGAAAAAAGATGAATGCGAAACAGCCCTGGATTCTGCATGGTTTCAACAGCTCTTTGCAGATGATGGAGCAGATGGTTAATGCCGGAATACACATCTCGCTGGGACCACAATTATTGAAAGGTGACGATAAGCTTAAAGAGGTGTGTCGACTTGTTCCTCCCGAATACCTGTTTCTTGAAACCGATGATTCAAATGTTGCGATTGAAGAGATTTACCGGAAGGTTGCTGGAATAAGGAGTATAACAGTTGATGAGCTGAAAGTGATTACAGATAACAATTTCAGGAGTTTGGGCTTCATCGACAATTGTCCTGACCGGCAATAACCTCTCCCTTACCCATCCTCTTTAAGAAACAGAAATCCCTGACTACAATGTAATCGGGGATTTTTCCTGTTGTATGTGTTGTCCCATAAGGATTCGAACCTTAAATGCCTGGACCAAAACCAGGTGTGTTACCATTACACCATGGGACAAACTCTTGCTTTTTCGTAAAGCGATGCAAAGATAAATAGTTTTTACAAATAACGAAATAGTTAAATTAGTTTTTTTGTTTTTTAGCTGATAATTGCAATAATTATTTGCTAAATTACAGATTCTTAATAATCTACTATTTTAAACTACACCGGCTAAATCTTATTTTGAGGTGCTACGAGAGATGATATCTTGATATTAATTTTATTGGTATTTAAAAAAAAATCGTTGGCGTCTGTCCCGCACAGCGGGGTGTCAATACAAAAATGAAAGGCGTATCAAAAAGGCAGGCAAACTTTAGTTAAAAGCTTGTGTTTGAAAAATAGAGGACTTTTTCACGTTTGACTATTTAGCTTTTATTACTTTAGCGGGAAAGTTGTATTTTTGAATAACCTATTTATCAACGCATGACAAGAAACAAACCGGCATTAACAGTTTCAGTTTCAGGCAGGGAGATTCCTGTTAACCGTCCTGAGCCCATTGTCTCGGACATTGACGTAGTTCCGTACGACCGCAGCATGAATCCGGGCAATGCTGTTGATGCACTGGTTGAAGGACATGTTGTACTTGTTGTTGATGTTTACAGTAGCGGCCTCACACTATTACAAGAGCTGAAGAGTTACCTTACAAATATTCACTCCAACCGAACGTTTATAGAGCAGCGTAATTTCCGCTCAGATTTTCACGAGCTTTCAAACCGGATAGTTGTAGAGGTTAGTAACAACACACTTGCTGTAAAAAAGGCTCCGGCCATAGGTTGGCTAAATGTGTTATACCCCGATATGAGTGAATTTTTGCTACCGTTCCCACAGGTTCAGGGACTAAACAGTTCGTGGCAGTGGTACAAGAAGGGGGTATATGTTCCGGTGCTTAATCAAAAGATAAATCCATATTTTGGCACCTACTTCCCCACCCGGTTCGAACATTTAGAGCTTTTTGACGATTGGTTAAGCCGGTATCAGGGCGAGAGAAAATCGGCTATTGACATCGGTGTTGGAAGTGGAGTTCTCTCTCTTCAGATGCTCAAACATGGGTTTGAGAGTATTTGTGGTACAGATTCAAATCCGAATGCAATTGTAGGATTAAATGAAGAGTTGAAAAGAAAGGGTGTATGCTCAAAAATAGAGTTGAGATATGGAGATCTGTTTGCCGGCCATAGCACAAAAACAGAGTTTCTCGTTTTTAATCCTCCCTGGCTGCCGGCTTCGCATTATGCAGATGGAATTGACAAGGCTATCTATTACGACGAAGAGCTATTTCCCCGCTTCTTCTCTGAGGCATTAAAGAGACTTGATGACGGGGGCAGAGTGGTAATTCTTTTCTCCAATCTGGCACAAATAACCGAAGTTAATAAAACCCACCCCATTGAAACGGAATTAGCCAAAGGAGGGCGGTTCGAAAAGGAGACATTCATTCAGAGGAGTGTTGGCAAGGCTTCGAAGAAAACACGCAGAAATCAAACCTGGCGTAACTCGGAGAAGGTAGAGTTGTGGGTACTGAAAAAATCAGACAACATAAAAAACACAAGTGCTTCATAGAAACCTTTGTGTTGAAGCTAACGTATCAATTATAATTTCCAGACCGGCTTCATCAAATTTATTAACTATTCATTAGATTTTATATATTTGCACAAATTAATCTTAGTTTTTATGAAAATTGTACTTACAATATTTGTCTCTCTTTTTATCGGACTATCTACCCTGATGGGTCAAACCCTAACGGTAGGACAGAAAGCTCCCGAGATTATTCAAAACTCAATCACCGGAGAGGTTCTCTCACTATCGTCACTAAAAGGGAAGGTTGTACTGATCGACTTTTGGGCATCGTGGTGCAGCCCCTGTCGCAAAGAGAATCCCGTGCTTGTTCAGACCTATGAGAAGTATAAATCAGCAGAGTTTAGCAATGGTAGTGGCTTTACTATATTCAGTGTATCCTTAGACATGAAACAGAGCTCGTGGGAGAGTGCTGTTAAAAATGATAATCTAGTGTGGCCATCCCATGTAAGCGACCTCAAAGGATGGAGAAATGAGGCTGCTAAACTTTATCACATAAGGGCAGTACCATTCAATTTTCTAATTGATGCCGACGGTATAATCGTTGCGGTAAACCTCAGAGGCAGTGCTCTGGAATCCAAATTACGAAAGATGAAAAAGAAAAGTCTCTTCTCTTTTTTTAACTTTAAGTATTAAAATGCATTAAGAGTAAAAAATGCAATTAAAACTCCGGCAATTGCAACAATAATAAATCCAATATAAACAATCATTATTACCCCTATAAAAGTCCAGTACTTCTTCTGCCAAAGAAAGGCCTCTTCGATGGTTGCTCCGGCATCTTCGGCATGTCTTGTTTTCAACAGCTTATTACTGTACTTTAACATGTAATAACTTGGGAAAAACATAATAATTGCCATCACAAAATAGATAATTGAAATAGGTCCCAATCCCGGACCGATAGGGAGCTGTCCGGGGAAAGGAATCGGAATAAAAAATAGCGCTAAAGCTACAAGTGCGATAATTCCACTACCAATAAACCCCATTATACTTATAAATTTAATCCAGGGTGCAGTTTTTTGCAGATAGTTAATAGCGAGTTGTGAAAGGCTGATCTCTTTTATTTCAGATCCATCTGTTGTGTTAATCTCGTTTTCCATAGATTTAGTTTTTATATTTCTGCCAATATAGAAAATATTCTTCTTCTATTAAATGTTTTATATCAAAACAAACAGCACACTTGCTACAATAATCACCCCAAACCCAACTATTGCAGAAAGCCGTATCTCCTTGCTCCCGAGAGATACCACATACCCCAGCTTCACCAGATTATTGCTGCTTATTGCAATAAGGGTTGCATTGGCAATGGCCGGCAGAGTAACCTGATATTCGCCTGAGAAGAGAGATACCAAAAACGGGTCAATATCAGTTACACCTACTACCAGTGCCAGAAAATCGAGCCCCTGTGTGCCGTACGATTTCAAAACATACTTGGTGATTACCGAAAACAGAACAAATAGAAAAGCAAAAAGCATTGCAGTGTTAAACTCAAGTGGGTTCTTAATTTTCGGATTCTCAATTGATGTGGAGATACCTTTCTTGCATACTTTGTAGATGACTCCGGCAGTGAGAAATGTTATAAAAGTTAGAACTGTAAAAGGTACTACGAGGTGTTTGGCCAGTGCTGAATTGAAAACGAGAACAATAATAAAAATACGAATAAACATCATTCCTGTTGCCAGAATTATGGAGGCTGTCATTCTGTTTACTGCAATATTTGTCACTTTGCTTTTACGTGCCAGAACAATCGATGTAGCAGTACTGCTATACATACCTCCAAGTATGCCGGTGATAAGCATCCCGCTTTTGGGAAAAACAAATTTTTTCAGCAGATAACTCAGATAGGAAATCCCTGAGATAACAACTACCGCAAGCCAGAATTTAAAGGGAGAGACGGGGATAAACTCTGTAATCTCTTTGTTTGGCAGAAGGGGTAAGATGATTCCACTTATCACTAAAAACTTTGCCAATGTTATAAACTCATTGTCATCAAATTTTCCGCTCAGTATTTTCAGTTGTTTCTTAAGTTGGGTCAATACTAAAACCGAAGTTACAACCAGAATTGTCAACCAAATAGGGGTGTTGTAAATTAGGGGAGTAAGGCTGTAAGTAATTAAAGCAATAATTATTGAAGTTAGTCCATACCTGTTTTGGTTCTCTATTCTTTTAAAATAGTAGATTGCCAAAAATACCGAAACAACAACAGCACCGATACTAAATGGAATGAGTTTCTCCGGTGACATTCGATACAGTACAAATCCAAGAATCCCTAACATAGTAAAGGTTCTGTCCATCCCAAAGAGAGAGTCTTTAGGCTCCTCAAAATGGTGTCTGCGTTGCTCCAGCCCAATCAATAGAGAGAACGCTACAACCATCAGAAAATTTATCAAGTCAACGGGAATATCCATAGGTTTATCGAATAGTTATTTAATAAATAATTTCTGTCACTTCTCCTGATATAGATATCTTTTCAAACTCTTTTTAGGAGTCTTCTCAAACTCTGCATCATGAATTTCAAATCTCGATATATTAACATGGCTTG
This sequence comes from Marinilabiliaceae bacterium, assembly GCA_027010905.1. Lineage (GTDB taxonomy): Bacteria > Bacteroidota > Bacteroidia > Bacteroidales > Marinilabiliaceae > JAADEM01. The sequence continues at coordinate 1,704 of JALVBA010000134.1, read as the reverse complement.
GAAGTCTCTTGTTAAGTTTCTTAAGATAGCTTTTAAGTACTCCCTCCAGCGTCTGTTTACCACTGCCCAGCTCTTTGAATCTCTCCTGATCAGGGTAGACTAACGCCACAAGTTTATCGCCTCGCTCAACAACCAGCGACTCCTGAATATAGATGCAGTTATTTATTTCTGCCTCTGCCTCTTCGGGATAGATATTCTTACCCGAAGAGCCAAGTATCATACTCTTATTCCTCCCTCTGATATAGATAAATCTATCACTGTCAATCACCCCTAGGTCACCCGTATGAAGCCAACCATCTTTGTCAATAACCTCAGCTGTAGCCTCCTCGTTTTTGTAGTAGCCGTCCATCACATTATCCCCTTTAACCAATATCTCGCCCACAACATTCTGCTCATCAGACGAATCAATACGTACCTCAAGTGTATCCACAGCTCTGCCGCATGAACTAAACCTATTCTCTCTGCTTGGAGCATAGCTGATTAGAGGACCACACTCCGTCATGCCATAACCAACGGTGTAGGGAAATTTCATCTTTCTGAAAAGCATCTCAGCCTCTTTGCTGAATGCTGCTCCTCCAAGAACAACCTCATGAAAATTATTGCCAAACACCTCTGAAATTTTATGGTTAAATTTATTAAGGATAATAGTGTTTATTCCCGGTATTTTAAGGAGTATTTTAACCAATGGTTTTTCAACAACAGGAAGAAGCTGCTTCTTGAATATTTTCTCGGGAATCAGTGGTACAAGCAATATTAGTCGGGGCTTTACTTTTGCAAACGCTTTAACCAGTACAGGCAGAGGAGGAATACGGGTCAGGAATGTGATATTGCACCCCAATGTAAAAGGGAAGAGAAAATCGAACGACATGCCGAAAGAGTGAGCAAGAGTTAGCAACGAAAGTATCGAGTCGCCCGACTTCAGAGGCATATGCGTATGGGCAAACCGCACATTGGCAGTAAGGCTATTGTGTAATATCATCACCCCTTTTGAAAATCCGGTTGTACCCGATGTGTAACTTATTAGTGCAAGTTCATCGTTCCTGATTTCTAGGAAATCAATCTGCTCAGAGGTTATGCCTGAAGGATACTTTTTCCAAAACTCCTCCTCAAGTGAGTTAAAAACATTCTCTGCTTTTCTGTTTTTTAAATAGAGAACAGAAAGAATCTCTAATGAAAAAACCGCATTAAGTTTTGGCATCTTCCGGATATCAACACTTTTCCATAGTGCATCGGAAATAAAAAAACATGTAGCATCAGAATGGTCAACAATGTGATGAACATTGTCGGCTCCGAAATCGGGTAGGATAGGAACAATAACAGCCCCATAGGTAATGGTTGCCAAAAACAAGGTAGCCCAGTTTGCTGAGTTATTGCCTAGCAAAGCAATCTTATCCCCTCGTTTTACACCGAGATGTCCGAAAAGGAGGTGGAGCCTGATTATCTGTTCTCCAGCATCACTATATTTTAGTGACTTTCCTTCGTAATCAGCCAAAGCATCAATATCCCAATTCTCTTTAATACTATCTTCAATAAACCTTACCAGACTCTCTTCAATCATCACCTTTTATTTTTGAGTAGTGTAAATATACAATAGTTCGTTAAAAACACACATAAAATGTTGAAAATCAGCAAAATAAAGTGTTAAAAAATTAGGTTAAATCCCTGATAATCAGTATCTTAATACATTTTTACCACAATCTGTAT
>JALVBA010000133.1 GCA_027010905.1 Marinilabiliaceae bacterium | reverse complement strand
ATGTTGTAACTTAATTCTCTTAAGGCAATGATTTATAACGTTTATTGACAAACGGATGCAAATATAATATAAAACAGGACAATATCATTTCATTTTGTAGTCTTAATAGTATTTTTGCTACCATATTAACAGAAAGCCTCTATTCTCTATTTAAGTCTATCTTTTTACTATTTTTGTTTTTTCTAACAACACATAAATTATTGGTGTGAAAGTTTATTCCGGACTAAAAAATTTCTCTGCAAAAAATCCTGTTGTTACTATCGGGATGTTTGACGGGTTACATGCCGGTCATCGTGTGTTATTGCAGCAGGTTATTGAAAAAGCCAGAGGATTAAGCGGAGAGTCTGTTATTATCTCTTTCTGGCCTCATCCTCGTATTGTATTAAACAAGGGAGCTGATGAGTTACGGTTTTTAACTTCGCTGGAAGAGAAGACCAGGTTGTTTAGTGAAACGGGAATTGACCACCTGATTCTTATTCCGTTTACTAAAGATATTGCAGACTTAACGGCTAAAATGTTTATAACGGAGTTTCTTGTTGAGGGAGTAAAGTTAAATCATTTAGCAGTGGGATATGACCACCGTTTTGGGAAGGACAGGGTAAGCAATTATAAAGAGTATGAAAAGTATGCTGAAGAGTTTGGTTTTACAATATCAAGAATTAAGCAGGTTGATGTGGGTGGCCGGCACACCAGCTCCTCAACTATCCGGAAACTTCTGCTAAACGGAGAGATACGCAACGCAAACAGGCTGTTGAGCTACAACTACCTTTTAACAGGCAGGGTTGTGGGAGGAATGAAGCTGGGGAGAAAACTTGGCTACCCAACGGCAAATATTGAGTTGCAGGAGCCTCAAAAGCTGGTTCCTCCGGATGGTGTTTATGCATGTTTAGTTACTATTGTTGGAAAGAGATATGAAGGGATGCTAAATATTGGATACAGACCCACCTTTAACGATAAACAGAAACTGCGTTCAATTGAAGTTCACATTTTCGATTTCCAGAGGGATATCTACTCCGAGGAGATTTTGGTGGAGTTCATTGACAGAATAAGGGATGAGAAAAAATTTGCCGGTATTGAAGAGCTGAAGGGTCAACTTAGAGATGATGAACAAAAAACACGGAAGATATTGAAAATTCGCTTTTTACCTTAACAAATCATAATCTTATCAAAATAAAACAACTACGCTCCTTTAAACTTGTCAGAATCATTATCGTTTCATACTTTTGCACCTCACTTTAAATAAAAAAATAATGGCAGAAGGATTAATAGATTCACTTCCCTACAAAATTGCCGATATAAATCTGGCTGATTACGGAAGAAAAGAGATTGTACTTGCTGAGAAAGAGATGCCCGGATTAATGGCATTGCGAGCTAAATATGGAGAAGAGAAGCCTCTAAAAGGTGCCCGTGTTATGGGTTCACTCCATATGACGATACAAACAGCCGTACTGATTGAAACTCTGGTTGAGCTGGGCGCTGACGTTAGATGGTGTAGTTGTAATATATACAGCACGCAGGATCATGCTGCTGCCGCAATAGCAAAATCAGGTGTTCCGGTTTTTGCATGGAAAGGTGAAACGCTGGAAGAGTACTGGTGGTGTACCGAAAGAGCTTTAAACTTTGGTGATGGTAAAGGTCCTGACCTGATTGTTGACGATGGCGGCGATGCTACCATGATGATTATTAAAGGTGCTCAGGCCGAAAAGGAGACTTCTATCCTTGATGTTGATTACAGCAACGAGCCTGAAGATATGAGAGAGCTGATGGCTCGTATTAAGACAGAGCACGAAAAAAACAGTACCCGCTGGGGAAAAGTAGCGGCCGAATTGAGAGGCGTTAGTGAAGAGACAACCACCGGAGTGCATCGTCTGTATCAGATGATGGAGAGGGGTGAACTGCTATTTCCTGCCATTAATGTTAATGATTCTGTCACAAAATCAAAATTTGATAATCTGTACGGTTGTCGCGAAAGTCTTGCTGACGGAATAAAGCGGGGTACAGACGTGATGGTTGCCGGTAAAACAGTTGTGGTTTGCGGATATGGCGATGTTGGTAAAGGGTGTGCTCAGAGTATGCGTGGTTTCGGAGCAAGGGTTCTGGTTACCGAGATTGATCCTATCTGTGCTCTGCAAGCCTCCATGGAGGGATACGAAGTAACCACTGTTGAGAATGCTCTTCCGGAAGGAAATATCTATATTACTACAACCGGAAACAAAGATGTTATCACCATCGACCACATGAAAAACATGAAAGATCAGGCTATTGTCTGTAATATTGGTCATTTCGATAATGAGATTCAGGTTGAGCAACTGGAGAATTATCCCGGAATAAAAGAGCTGAACATCAAGCCTCAGGTCGATAAGTTTTCATTTCCTGAAGGTCATGATATTATTCTTCTCTCACGCGGACGTTTGGTTAATCTGGGTAATGCTACCGGTCATCCAAGCTTTGTTATGAGTAACTCATTCACAAACCAAACTCTTGCTCAGCTGGAGCTTTGGCAGAAGGATTATGAAGTTGGAGTTTATACATTGCCTAAAGAGCTTGACGAAGAGGTTGCAAGACTACACTTAGGACAGTTAGGTGTTAAACTAACAACACTAAGTCAGGAGCAAGCTGATTACCTTGGAATTAAACAAAATGGCCCTTTCAAACCTAATAGTTACAGATACTAAAACCCGATAATACCGGAATTCAATTATAAAAAACACCTGCCGGATTTCACTGTCCAGTGGGTGTTTTTTATGCGGTCTCTTTTAATGGTATTACTGCAAACTTAGTGGGCAATTACCTAGTCAAACGTGAAAAAGTCCTCTATTTTTCAAACACAAGTTTTTAACTAAAATTTGCCTACCTCTTTGATACGCCTTTCATTTTTCTTGACACAAAAACGAAACAAAAAAGTCAAGGCTTATTTACAATAGCACTCTCCATGCTTTTGAGAATTAAGTTCGGTTGAGGGTTCTCCTCGTTCCTCGGAGCTTCTCAATCTCCCTAAATTTTCAAAAGCATTCCAAGCACTCCTGTAAAGAGGCCGATTTAATATGTTGATTTTTTTTAATCATTATTGCAAGGCTTTTAGCTAACTTCTTAATAACCTTGCAAATAATCAATCTGTAAAATAAGAAGTTTTCAATAATTCCATCTTGTAAATCAACACGTTAAATACTAAAATGCCCTTTTTCACGGACAACTAACTAAAATATATGTTGGTTATTTGTTGATACGTTTATTTGCTTATGTCTCAATACGCTGATACAATATTATAAACAAATCAACTGCTGTCTTAATAGTTCAGCGACTTTCCTGTAAGAGCAATAAAGATATCCAATTCACGCAGCAGGCTATTTATCTCAATCAGGCTTGAGAGTTTAACAAACCCTATTTTATAACTGTACTTTGGTCCGTTATACTCTTCAGAGATAGAGTCAAACTTAAAGTTCTTCAACACTGAAGAGTCGCTATACCGAAGATAAATCTCAACAGTACCGTTCTTAAAATATTTGAACTCTTTAAAATAGTTTAGTTTTTTGTACTCATATTTATAGTCATGAGCCAGTGCTGTAATATCGGATAATACTGCCGAACTTGTAGGATGGCCTCCGGCTCCTTTACCAAACATAAACTGTTTATCGTAGGCCTTACCTTTTACTACTACTCCGTTAAACTCCTCTTCAACGCTATAAATATATTTGTCACGACCTACAAACCGGGGTAAAACAAATAGGGTTATATTTTGATCTTTCAGTCGCTCAACCTGCCCCACAAGTTTAATCTTGAACCTTTTCTCACGGGCATAGTTAATGTCAAACTCACTAATATTTGAGATTCCGTATGTAAGTACATTTTCGGGCTTAACAATTATTCCAAAGCTGTGAAGGGTAATAATTATCAGCTTGTAAAGGGAGTCATAACCCTCTACATCAAAAGAGGGGTCACTCTCGGCAAAGCCTAAATCCTGCGCCTCTTTCAAGGCATCGTCGTACGATTGATTATGATCAAATACATTTGAAAGGATGTAATTTGACGAACCGTTCAGGATACCGGTAACTGAAAGCAGAAGGTCATTGTCGTAATACTCCTCCAGAGATCGGATTATAGGGATACTACCACAAGCAGATGCCTCGTACAGTAGTGAAACGTTGTTCTCTTTTTGCAATGATACCATCTCTTCGAGATGCTCGGCAAGCATTTTTTTATTTGCAGACACAGCGTTCTTGCCCTTCTGCAGAGCTTTCTTCACAATCTTGTAGGCATCCTCTGAATTGTCAATAAGCTCAACAATAAGATTTATCTCCGGATCCTCAAGTATCTCATCAGGGTTGTAATAGAACATTGAGTCAGGCAGGTTACGCTCTTTCTTCTCCTTCACAACAATCTTAGCAATTGTAGCATCAAAAGCCGGTGTTGACTGCAACACGTCATACAACCCCTGTCCTACTACGCCATATCCAAAAAGTCCTATTCTCAATTTCTCCTTCATCACAAAAATATTTAAGCCGCAAAAATAGTCAGACAAAATTAATTAGTCCGATTATTTCAATAAAAAATATATAAACTATAGTTTTTAGGGTCTCTGTCGATTGTAGTAAGTAAAAAGTAATATTAAGATTAAAGATTTTGAATGTAAATAGATAACTCTGTTTTTTTGCGGCCTCTTTCTGATTGTGCTTGGAGGGTGATTGAAGATTTAGGGAGATTGGGAAGCTCCGAAGATATGAGAAGATCACCCAAACGAACTTAATCTTTAATCATACGGAAAGTGCTATCAGAAATAAGCCTTGATTTTTTTTGTTCCTTTTTTGCATCAAGGCAAAAAAGGAAGGATTATTTAGATATAACTACTATAGTTTAACATAGAGCCAGTTTTTTGAATGCCTGAGAGAAATCGGCTTTTATATCTTCAATATGCTCGATCCCCACAGATACCCGCATCAGTCCCGGCTCTACACCTGACAGCTTCTGCTCCTCAGCACTTAACTGCTCGTGTGTTGTTGAGCTTGGATGAATAATCAATGTTTTTGCATCGCCAATATTTGCCAGATGGCTCACAAGTTTCATGCTGTTAATGAATTGGTCTGCCATGCCGGTACCGCCATTAATTTTAAAACTTAATACGCCTCCAAACCCACGTTTCAGGTATTTAACAGCCAACAAGTGAAACAGGCTTGATTTCAATCCTGGGTAGTTTACATATTCAACCATTGGATGTTGCTCAAGCCAGTTGGCCAAAACCAAGGCATTCTCAACATGCCTGTCTACCCGCAACGATAGTGTTTCAAGCCCCTGAATCAACAGGAATGAGTTAAACGGACTTAATGCCGGGCCAAAATCTCTCAGCCCTTCCACCCTTGCTCTCACAATAAAAGCAATATTTCCAAAAGGTGAACCGACACCAAACTCTTTCCAAAATTCCATACCATGATATCCCTCAGACGGCTCAGTCATAAGGGGAAATTTGCCATTTCCCCAGTTAAAATTGCCACCATCAACAATTACTCCCCCAATAGATGTACCATGCCCTCCAATCCATTTAGTAGCAGATTCCACCACTACATTAGCTCCATGTTCCAATGGTCTGAAGAGATAGCCTCCCGTACCAAACGTATTATCAACAATCAGTGGAATGTCATGTTTCTGTGCTATTGCTGCAATCGCTTCAAAATCCGGAATATTAAAACGGGGGTTGCCAATAGTTTCAATATAGATAGCTTTAGTTTTTTCATCAATTGCTGCCTCAAACAGCTCCGGTTCATCTCCTTCAACGAACTTAACATTAATACCCAACCGTTTAAACTGTACCTTAAACTGAATATAAGTTCCACCATACAGAAACGACGTAGAGACAAAACTATCACCTGCCTGCAAAAAGTTTGTTAGGGCTATGAATTGAGCAGCCTGACCAGATGCAACCGCTAGTGCCCCTGCACCTCCCTCCAGGGCGGCAACGCGTTTTTCAAAAACATCGGTTGTGGGGTTCATTATCCGAGTGTAAATATTTCCGGGTTCTTTCAGGCTGAACAGGTTCGCAGCATGTTCAGAATCTTTAAACAGATATGAGCTTGTTTGATAAATTGGAACTGCTCTCGAGAGAGTGTCAGAGTCCGGTGATTGGCCTGCATTTAACTGAAGTGTTTCAAATCTATATTCGGACATAATATTATTTTTAAAACTATTCTTCAAAGAAACAAAATTTCATACAATAATAACACACCCATTACGTTATTAGATAAAAATACACAAAATTAAACCCCGAAGCCTACTGTTTTTTAATCAACATATTAAGGTGAAAAGTTACAGCAAACGCAACCTTTTTCAATTAATTACGTCTAAAGTATAAACATATGGTATAGAGCTCTACTTTGTTTTTCAATATTTAATGTGTAACCTATAAAAAACAATTGCTATGGGCGCAAAAATGGCAGCAGCCATCTCAAATGGCTTTAAAGGAATAGACGTTCCAGTACGATTTCTCTTACTTCAAGTATTTATTGTTGCATTAATTACCTTGATTATTGTTTTATAATTTTTAGTCAAGGAGTTTTTCTAATATTGTGGTAGCCACATGCATTCGTGTGTCAGATGGTGTATAGTAGATGTACACCATTCCGTCATCATCCAATATCCATCCATTTGAGAATGTTACATTCGACACATCACGAACCCTCTCTTTACCTAAAGGTTCAATAAATTGACCTGATGGTCTCCTTAATACTTTAACCGGATTTTTCAGGTCAGTCATACAGCAGTAGAGAGAGTATCGCAGACCTGCAACAGTTCGTCTTACGCCATGAGCAAGATGTATCCACCCCTCACTTGTTTTGATTAGCGCAGGCTCTTGTCCGTTCTTTACCTCCTTATCTGTGTGGTTCATTCGGGGGTCGATAATCGTCTCATCATTAATTTCAACTCGCTCCATTGTATCGCAATACCCCACCCCAATGCCGCTGATGAATAGCATTTGCTGACGGGTATAGATCATATTTATTATAATAAGGTAAATTGGCATACCAATAAGCGACATCTGCCACACAATACCAACTCCTGTGTTTTACATTACGTTAAAAACTTTTTTAACACCTCCATATCATCAGCAGGTGTTGGCAGACAGCCAAGCACCGAGACCAATATAGAGACAGAAAGAATAATAAATGAAAATACAATAAAATAGGAATTATAACGTAAGGTGAATAACGATAAATGTAAAATTTAGGTTACACATGTTTTATTACTATTGTTTGCTTATAAAAATAAAGTTTTACAACAGAGTAAAAAGTTTGCTTAATCTTATACTGAATTAATTTTTTTTCTCATATTTGCACGTAGGTTCACAATGCTGTTTTAACCTATACTTAACTGTCAGATCTGTATTTAATTTGCTAAATCTATGAACTATTCATTTATTGATTTCTTAACCCTGGTAGGTTCTTTAGGGCTATTTCTGTTTGGTATGAAGATGATGAGTGAGGCTCTGCAACGTGTAGCCGGCTCTCGTATGCGAAATATTCTTTCCGCAATGACATCCAACCGTTTTCTTGCTGTCTTTACCGGATTTCTGGTTACCGTTATCATCCAGTCATCCTCAGCCACAACGGTAATGGTGGTAAGTTTTGTTAATGCCGGACTGATTAGCCTTGTTCAATCTATTGGTGTAATAATGGGTGCCAATATTGGTACAACAATTACAGGATGGATTATCTCGCTACTAGGTTTTAAGGTTAGTATCAGCGCCTACGCACTTCCTCTAATTGGAGTAAGTCTGCCTCTTATTTTCTCAAAAAATACTAAAAGAAGAACCTGGGGTGAGTTCATTGTTGGATTTGCTCTACTTTTCATGGGACTCGAAGCACTTAAAGGGTCTGTACCTAATATTAAAGAGAGCCCTGAGATTCTGGCATTTCTCCAAAACTACACAGATTTAGGGTTTGGGTCTATTCTTATATTTCTGGGTATTGGAACCCTGCTAACAATAATAATTCAATCATCAAGTGCCACCATGGCCTTGACCTTTGTTATGTGTAATCAAGGCTGGATACCTTTTGAACTAGCTGCTGCAATGATTATGGGTGAGAATATTGGAACAACTGTAACTGCAAATATTGCTGCATCAATTGGAAACACCTCTGCTAAACGATCTGCATTTGTCCATTTTATGTTTAATATTCTGGGGGTAATCTGGATGCTTATTGTGTTCACCCCTTTCGTTGACCAGATTGACCAGATTGTTACAAAACATGGTGGAGTCTCTCCATCGATGAATCCTGCTGCAATTCCGATAGCCTTATCCATTTTCCATACATCATTTAATGTTATGAATGTTCTCATATTTGTATGGTTTATCCCCCTTTTTAAAACTTTGGTAGAAAAGATAATTCCACTAAAAGAGGATGACGATGAGGAGTTCAGTTTACAGTATATTACCACAGGTCTTTTATCAACGCCGGACTTATCATTGTTTCAGGCAAGAAAAGAGGTGCAGCTTTTTGCAAAACATACTAAAAAAATGTTTGGTTTTATACAAAAACTGATAAAGGGAGGTAATGATGCTAAATTCAGCAAACTATTTGCAAAAATTGAGAAGTATGAACGTATCTCAGATGAAGTAGAGGTTGAAATAGCCAACTATCTGTCAATGGTAAATCAATCGAAACTAAGTGATACAGGACGGCGTCAGGCAAGAACAATAATGAAACAGGTTAGTGATCTGGAGAGTATTGCAGATAGCAATTTCAATTTAGCAAGGACAATAAAAAGGATGAGGGAGCGGAAAGTTAAATTCAGTCCTGAAGTTATGAAGAAACTCGAACTCATGTTTAATCTTGTTGAGGAGTCTCTTTCTATAATGTTTGACAATCTAAATGAGGAGTCAGATAATATTAATTTCGGTAAAGCAATGGAGATTGAAACGGAGATAAACACCTACCGTAATCAGCTTAAGATAGAGCACCTTGACAATCTTAAAAATGGTGTTTACAAGTATGATACCGGTATAATTTTCAATGACCTCTTCTCAGAGTGTGAGAAACTTGCTGATTATGTAATTAATGTATCGGAGGCATTGGACGAGATACACAACAGCTAAATAGTAACAACCGTAAACACCATAACAAAGCCTAGCATAAATCCTGCATATACCTGTGCAGGATTGTGTGCTTTAAGGTAAAGCCTTGCAACACCAATAAGTCCGGCAACAGCAAATATCAGCGACATAAGGAGGTGAATGTCAAGCCCAAGCATGAAAGCAAAGGCAAGCAGTCCTCCGGCCAGTCCGCCAATACCAACCATGTGGATACTTATCTTCCAGTAGAATGTTATTATTAGCGAAGCATAAATGGTAATTATTGTAGCTGAGATATACTTTAAAACAAAGGTAGGTACAGAATGAATAAGAGATAGAAAGTAGTATCCCGCAAAGAAGATGAGACCCGAAATAAACATTGGCCACACCCTCTCTCTCTTTGTTTTCATGTATATTGTTTCTATCTGCTTTAGTGCCATAAGCATCGGGACTAAACTCATGGGCAGCAAACATGAGCTTACGAATACTGTAACGTACACTATTCGTTTAACTTGTATGGGTATGTAGGTAATATGACTACCAATGCTGAAAATTAAAAAAAGCCCTATTGTGGGCATTAATAATGGATGAAAAAAAATAGAAAGTAGTCTTGAGAACAGTTTCATAAATCATCTTTTCTTAAATTTCTTTTCGTAAGCGTGCTACCGGAATATTCAGTTGCTCCCTGTATTTTGCTACCGTTCTGCGTGCTATATTGTAGGATTTTTCTTTTAGTATCTGAGCCAACTTATCGTCGGTTAGTGGTTTATGCTTATCCTCGGCCTCAATCAGCTCTTGCAGTATTCTCTTTATCTCCCGGGTACTAACCTCCTCGCCGTTATCGGTCTGCATTCCTTCGGAGAAGAAATATTTTAAGGGAAAAATTCCGAAGTGAGTCTGAATATATTTACTGTTTGATACGCGGGATATGGTTGAGATATCGAGGTTCGTAATCTCGGCAATATCCTTCAGAATCATTGGGCGTAATTTCATTTCATCGCCATCTTTAAAATACTCTTTCTGATAATCCAAAATAGCTGACATAACAGTCATCAGGGTGTTTTGCCGCTGAAGAATGGCATCAATAAACCACTTTGCCGAGTCCAGTTTCTGCTTAACAAACATAACAGCATCCTTGCTGTCTTTACTTTGATTTTTCTTATTGGTGCTATACTCCTCCAGCATGTCAGAGTATGTGCTGCTAATCCTCAATTCAGGAATATTTCTATTATTGAGGCTAAGCTTAAACTCATCATTCTCGATGTCGAGAGTGAAATCCGGAATTATGTGCTGAACAGTTTTTGTGAGCGGATTACTGTATGAGCTTCCCGGTTTAGGGTTTAACTTCAACACCTCGTGCAATACCTCCTTTAACTCGTCATCTATGATATTGAGTTTCTTCAATATTTTGTCGTAATGTTTCTTGGTAAATTCATCAAACAGATTTTTGAGAGTTTTATATGCAAGCTCAACAATTGGGTCTGAAAGGTCTTTCCGTCTTATCTGTAACAACAGGCACTCCTGCAGGTCGCGGGCACCTACTCCCGGCGGGTCAAAGTCCTGAATAATCTCTAAAATATCAATAACCTCAACCTCATCAACCTCCATATTTAACGAAAAAGCCAAGTCGTCAATAATCTCATCTATACTACGACGCAGGTATCCATCCCCATCGATATTTCCAATAATATACTCTGCTATCTGAAGCTGGCGTTCATCCAGTATTCTTAAACCTAGCTGACCTGTGAGATGCTCATGAAAAGTCCTGCCGGTTGAAAACGGAATATCTTCATACTTATCATCTTTAGAGAAGTTACGCGACTGAAGTTTGTATGCCGGGATGTTCTCGTCCTGAATATACTCATCAATGGATATCTCACTTTTGTCTTCTTCCGGGCTGTCAGGTTCACCGTCCTCATTCTGGTTATTCTCAAACTCCAAAACAGGATTCTCCTCAATCTCCTTCTTTATTCGCTGCTCCAGCTGAACTGTAGGTATCTCAAGTAGCTTTATCACCTGTATTTGTAACGGTGACAATTTCTGCTGTAATTTTTGTTGTAAGCTCTGTTTTAACATCCACTAAATCTTTTCACATATACCTTTTCAGTCCAAATCTACAACAAGCTGTGAATCTTTTCAAACCTAACTGATACAACTACTCTATAATAAGCAGAATAAATTGTGCCAGCAAACCGATTGCAATAATAACAAATTTATTATTTAATTTGCAATTAAGTCCAATATAGACAGTAGAAAGAGAAAATATTTGACAAACAGTTAAACTATACTTATCTGATGAGTTATCCGGTATCTAAAACTCCGCATTTTTAGGAGTTCGTGGAAATGGGATTACATCTCTTATATTACCCATGCCGGTAATAAAGAGTATCATTCTTTCAAAGCCCAAACCAAACCCACTGTGAGGAACAGAGCCAAAACGGCGCGTATCGAGATACCACCACATCTCCTTCTCCGGAATATTCATCTCCTTCATACGGGTAACCAGCTTGTCATAATCCTCTTCTCTCTGCGAACCTCCAATAATCTCTCCAATCTGGGGAAACAGAACGTCCATGGCTCTTACTGTTTTTCCGTCTTCATTCTGTTTCATGTAGAAAGCCTTAATCTCTTTCGGGTAATCGGTAAGGATAACCGGCTTTTTAAAGTGCTTCTCCACAAGATACCTTTCGTGCTCAGACTGGAGATCTGCTCCAAATCCATCAATCAGATACTTAAATTTCTTCTTCTTATTTGGCTTAGAGTTTCTCAGAACATCAATTGCCTCTGAATATGTTAATCTCACAAAGTCATCCTCCAAAACAAACTGTAACTTCTCGATAAGTTCCATCGAACGCTCATCGGCTTTCTTGTTCTTCTCCTCATCCTGCAAGCGTTTGCTAAGAAATTTAAGGTCGTCCATGCAGTTATCGAGAGCATATTTAATAAGGTATTTCAGAAACTCTTCTGCAAGATCCATATTGTCGTCCAAATCGTAAAAAGCCATTTCAGGCTCAATCATCCAGAACTCAGCAAGGTGACGCGATGTATTGGAGTTCTCTGCACGGAATGTAGGGCCGAAAGTATAAATCTCAGATAGTGCCAACGCCGCAAGCTCTCCCTCCAACTGTCCTGAAACAGTAAGGTTAGCAGCACGCCCAAAGAAGTCCTCCTCGTAATTAATTGCACCCTCTTCATCCTGCGGGAGATTTTCCATATCCATGGTAGTTACATGAAACATCTCGCCTGCACCCTCGGCATCTGTAGCTGTGATTATTGGTGTGTGTATATTAACAAATCCTTTTTCGGTATAGAACTTATGCACTGCAAATATCATGGCATGACGCACTCTGGCAATTGCGCCAAACAGATTGGTGCGAAAACGCAGGTGCGCAATCTCCCTTAAAAATTCCAATGTGTGCCTCTTGGGTTGTAGTGGGTATTTCTCAGGGTCGGCAACTCCAAGTACCTCAATCGACTTAGCCTTAACCTCAACTGCCTGCCCGCTACCTTGTGATTCGAGCAGCTCACCGGTAACTGATATTGCAGCCCCTGTGGTAACCTGCTTCAGTAACTCCTCCTGAAACTCAGGAACATCAACAACTATTTGCAAGTTATGAATGCACGACCCGTCGTTTAATGCAATAAAATTAACATGCTTATTCCCACGTTTTGTCCTTACCCATCCTTTAATATTCACACTCTTACCATACTCATCCATCCTGAGTATATCAACAATCTTTATACGACGAATCTTTTCCATTGTAATTATCTTTAATTTTCAGCCTACAAAAATAGTGAATTGTTTTAAACTCAACTTAAAAGAATAAAAAAAGGCAACCATACAGCTGCCTTTTTAATAATTATTATTATAGATAGTAAACTATTTCTTAGTAAATCGCTCCATCTTATTGTCGTAATTAATATAGTACTTTCCACCTTTCAGTCCGCCAACCTTTATCGACTCGCCATAACCTTTGAAAACAATACCGCCATAGGCATCATAAATCTCATACATTGTAGGGGCTGAGAAGGTGATAACATCACTCACCCGTGATGGAGAGAATGTAACCTCGGGGTTTGTGGAGATAGTCGTCACCTCTTCGGAGTAACGTGGTTTCTTCAGATAATCAATCTGCTTAATTCTAAACCTGTTTTCGCCACTGTGCAAACGAACGGGCGTTTTATACTTATTTGAAGTCTGTTTGCCTGTTCCTTTCACTTCGCCAACCTTAACCCACTTATTCCAGCGATACTGCTCAACAACAAACGGTAGAGGCCCCGATTCATTGGATGTAGTCCAGTCAATCTCGTTACCACTAACTTTAAGGTCGGATATTTTGTATGTAGCCACCGCATTTAGCACCTCAGGGTTCAATACTTTGGGCTTACACCCCTCTTTGTACTTAATATTTACTGTTAACTCTTCTCCCTTTGTCAATCCGTAAACCGACAGGTCAACTTCAAAGGCACTTGAGTTAATCTCGTCAGTGGTTGTCAATCCGTTAACTGTTACCTCATAGATGCAGTAACCCACACCACTTGGAGCAAACGGATTTTTAACGTAGAGATTTTCTCCCTGAAAAGTACCTTTTAAAACAATGTTTCCTGCCGATACTGAAGATATCGAAATAACAGCTAAATAGACTAAAAATGTAAATTTTTTCATACAGGTCTGATTTCTTTTATATTATTTAGGATTTGCAATTTAGAAAAACATAATCAACATTGCAAAATTATCCTTATAACATGACAGGATAAATATATGGTTTTTTTTATTTTTTGACAAACGAATACAATTCTATTATGGATTTACCCAATCTTTATTCTCTTTTATTAAAAAAATTAACTCTTCAACAGCTTTTTCGTTGGGAATATTTTTTTTAATTAACTCCCGCTTTTTAAACAGACTGACACTATTTGGTCCGGCACCAACATATCCGTAATCGGCATCTGCCATCTCTCCTACACCATTAACAATACAACCCATAATGCCGATTTTCAACCCCTTAAGGTGCTTGGTACGCTCCTTAATCTCCTTTGTAATATTTTGAAGATCGAAGAGAGTACGCCCACATCCGGGACAAGATATAAACTCTGTTTTAGAAAACCGCACTCGTGATGCCTGCAAAATGCCAAAAGAGGTGTCGATAGCCTCTTCCAAAGACAAACTATCACTATTTCTCAATAATATGCCATCGGCAAGGCCGTCAAGAAACAGTATTCCCATATCTGCTGCTGAAACAATCTGAAAACTCTCTTTGTCATTTTCGACATACTCTCCAATAATAACAACCGGATGAGTGAGTCTATTATTCATCAGCTCCAAAATAAATGCCCTCTGCTCAACAGGAGCGTTTATGTGGTTACTCTTCAATAACAGTATTACATTGTGGTGTGCACGAAGAAAACCGAACAGTTTGTCTCCCATATCAGAGTATGTAACCTGAAGAAACAGAGGAGTCTCTCCATACGCTTCATCCGGCAGACTGTTTATATCTGTTAAGGGGAAAGTATTCATTTCTCTTTTAATCCTCCACTTCACATATGGTATAATTACAGGAGTCCCGAAAGTGGCGGAATCTTCCACATCCCCATCAACAATAAGATAGTCGGGTTTACCAACTATTCCAACTTTAGCAAAGTTATCAATACTACCCTGAGCAATAACCACAGCGGTACTGTCTCCTCCTATATTTAGAACCTGATGCGTTTTTCTGCGCTGATACTCGTATGGAGAATAGAACTCCAATTTAACTTCCGGTATCTCCTCATGGTTTTCACGCTTAACGATATGATTGACCAGTATCTTTGCAACCGGAATCTCCTTTTCGGGAGCTTCGGTGAGAGAAACACGCAGAGTGTCACCAATACCATCGACGAGCAAAGCTCCGGAGCCAACCGCTGATTTTATCCGCCCTTCAGCTTCACTTCCAGCCTCTGTAACTCCAAGATGCAATGGGTAATGCATTCCCTCCTGCTTCATGGTTGCCACAAGTAACCTTACGGTATGTACCATCACACGGGTATTGCTCGATTTTATACTGAGAACAATATTATGAAAACTATTCTCCTCACAAATACGCAGATACTCCATACACGCTTCTACCATTCCTTCGGGTGTGTCGCCGTAACGGCTCATGATACGATCGGATAGAGAACCGTGGTTTGTACCTATCCTAATGGCAGTGTTGTTCTGCTTGCAGATATTCAGGAATGGAACAATAACCTCCTTCATCCTCTCTAACTCTTCATTGTAAAGTTCATCGGAGTATTTATCGAAGTCATATTTTTTTGCATCGCCGGTAAAATTGCCGGGATTAATCCTCACTTTTTCAACTATGCCGGCAGCAATTACAGCTGCATTCGCATTAAAATGAATATCTGCCACTAGCGGAGTGTTGTAGCCTTCTTGCCTAATTAAGTCTTTAATCGATTGCAGATTCTTAGCTTCGCGCCGACCTTGGGCAGTAATGCGTACCAACTCTCCCCCTGCTTCAATTATCTCTATTAATTGCTGAACTGTCTGTTCCGAGTCAAGAGTATCGGTAGTTGTCATCGACTGAGTTTTTATGGAACTCTCTCCACCAATGTCAACATTTCCGAGATTTACCATAGTAGTAGGATTGCGCCGGTAGTTAAACAGATTTTCACAATAGTAGTGGTTCGTTGTATCTTTAATCATACATCTAACTTTTAATAGAATACAAAGTAGCGATTTTTGTTTCACATAAAAAAGGCAGGAATCATGAAAAGTTAATATCTTTACGCAACGCATAAAATAATAGTATATGTCTGTATCTGCAAAAAATATTACCCGACTGTTTGGGAGTCAAAAGGCACTTGATGATGTTACCTTTACAATTAACTCAGGAGAAATAGTTGGATTTCTGGGACCAAACGGAGCAGGGAAATCAACCATGATGAAGATAATCACAGGTTACCTGCCGGCCACCTCGGGAGTTACCAAAGTTTGTGGGCTGCCGGTGGATGAATACTCACTTGAGTTAAGAAAGAAGATTGGCTATCTGCCCGAGCACAACCCTCTATACCTTGATACGTATGTTCGTGAGTACCTCGATATGGTGGGCGGGATATACAAACTAACCGGACTAAAACAGAAAACAGAAGCGATAATCGACCGTACCGGACTTACCGCCGAAGCACATAAAAAGATTGGAGCACTATCGAAAGGTTACCGGCAAAGGGTTGGTCTGGCACAAGCATTAATCCACGACCCCGAAGTCCTTATACTTGATGAACCCACCACCGGGCTTGACCCAAACCAGATTGTGGAAGTGCGTAACCTGATTACAGAGATTGGCAGGGATAAAACAATTATGCTATCTACTCATATTATGCAGGAGGTGGAGGCGATATGCGAGCGGGTGATAATAGTTAACAAAGGAAGAGTTGTTGCTGACGAAAGAGCTGAGGGTATCGCATCGCTAAAGCCGGGGGCAGAGGTGATAATTACGGTTGAGTTCGACAGACCGTGTGAGATTAAGCAATTGGAGAGTATTGAGGGTATAAACAGCGTTAAGCCTGAGGGTGAAAAATTAATAATTAATGTACAGGCCAACATTGACGTTCGTCCCGCTATTTTCAGATTTGCTGTTGACAATGGGTTAATTCTGCTCGAATTGTCGCAAGAGGAGAGAGGCCTTGAATCCGTTTTTCACGAGCTTACGATGTGATAGAGACTATCCAAAATGATAGTCTATTTAAAGATGATGGTAGAATTGTTTATGTAGATAGAGGTTCCTCCTTCTATTTTGCATCAGCAATAATCATTATATTGAATTGCTTTTTATTTTCACAATTATTTACCGCAGTTGCATCTTCATCACAAAACTAATATTTTCTTCGTTTAAAAGATGAGTGTACTTTAAAAGCATCTCTTTCTCTCCCCGACTATTCAGAAACTCTTTTACACATATAGGATCAATCAGAAAAACTAATTCGTTTTTATTTGTAATAAAATGAGCATTCCCTATTCCAATATCCATTTCATTTTTCATATCTCTCTTAAGCAAGGTAAATTCGTTTCTCTTTTTCGAATAAATCAGATGGTATTGAGTATAAACTGTTCCTTCTTTAGATAACGCAATGTATATATAATCATCATTTTCTAAGGCTTTTGTAATAAACATATAGCCCCGGATAATAACGTTTTAAATATATTAATTTTGGATGTCTGTAAAATCTCTTTCGGGAAAGTATACCGGCCAAAATCAAAAGCATATAATATAGATACATTACCATTAACAATTTTATAAACATTATCATCAAAATAAATTCTGTAAAACAAATTGTCATTATATTTTGAAAAATTTATTTCCGTAATCGGCATATTTGATGCACAACTATCGGGCAAAAGCTTTTTAATCACTTTACCGGTTGTGTTAATGTTATAAATCTTGTAATTAGTGTTAGACACATCGTCAAGGTTGTAAGCTCCTTTTGAAAGCCAGTAATTACCATCTTTATCTTTCGCGAAAAAATATGCAGGAATATTTGTGTTGATTGTTCTCTGTAAATTGCCTTTACTGTTATATACGAAGACCTTCTCATTTTGAAGTGACAGAATCTCAATTGTATTATCCTGTTCATCAATAAGGAAATCTTCACCTCCAAGATATTCATCAGGACCTTGTCCTTTTTTTGAGAACTGCTTGATAAACTTTCCATCAAGAGTGAATATATTCAAAACGCCTCTGCTACTTTCATATATATACAGTTTATTATCGGCAATCTTCACATTTGGATTACTACCTATAAAAGCGGTTTTTTTTCACTATCTAACTGAATTAATCTGATATTCGTAAATATATCTGATAAATAGAGGGGCTCTGTTTTTAAATCCTCGAAGATAATTTTTATAACCAGTATTATTACACGAAATAGCACAAAAACTTAAAAGAAAAACTACGTAACTAATATTCTTCATAACACTTGGGATTTTAACATACTATTTTTTAGATTTACTCAAAAACAAATATCAATATTATATTAGCTGCCACCAAATTATTAACGAACTATTTCGTCCATGGTCTGGCAATGCAGTTTTCAACAGAAAGGAGGGCGCGACTCTATTCCATTGTATTAGCTTATTAGGGTCTTAAGGAAAATGAAACTACGGTTTCATTGAAAACTTTCGAAAATAAATTTTGAGAATGCAAAAGGAAATATACAGCTATCGACACTTATCAGAATTTTTGAAACCGGTCTGAATAAAAAAATAGGACTTACATTTCTTTAATAGATAGATTCTGACAAATTGGTGAATGTATCAGGATTTCTTACCCTGAACAGGAGCGACAGAGTCGCGTTAACCTTTGTAGAGATTAATAACAAAATCGTAATCAAAAGTACAGAGCACCGCAACATTAATCTTTTGCCGGATATATCAATTCCTTCTACCCATAAAACGCATAATGTAGTAGAGCAGTGTTGCCAGTGAAGAGAGTGCTACAACCACATAGGTATAAGCAGCCCATTTAAGGGCATCCTTAGCTTTCTCCTGTGTTTCGCCATGAGTTATTCCGCTTGACCTTAACCAAACTAAAGCTCTATGGCTGGCATCAATTTCAACAGGCAGAGTTATAAAAGCGAAAAGGGTGAAGATACCGTAACATGCAATAACTATCTTTAGAGCCAAGTCGTAAGAGAACCATCCTCCAATCATGAAAGCTCCAAAAGACATTGCAATAAAAACAAAATTAATAACTTTTGCACTTACATTTTGTAACGGAACAAGAGCCGACCTTAGTGTTAACATTGAGTAGCTGTTAGCGTGCTGAATTGCATGACCTGTTTCGTGAGCAGCAACGGCAGCCGACGCAACACTACGCCCGGAGTAAACATCAGAACTTAAGTTTATTGTTCGGTTACGCGGATTGTAATGGTCAGTCAATCGACCGGCAACAGAGTTAACCGGTACATTGTTGATACCATTGTCATGAAGCATCTTTTCGGATATTTCGCGCCCGGTCAATCCTCCGTCAATAGGCACTTTTGAGTATGCCGCAAATTTACTTTTCAGTCGCCGACTAACAATCATGCTCAAAAGAGCAAACCCTGCAAAAATAACTAATAATGGTAATGAAAACATAGCTTATATATTTTAAATGAGAAGTATATCAATAATCCTGCCAATTATTAAGATGTTAAGATTCGTATGCCATGATGACAAATTGGCCATTAAATTCTGTTTTTTTGGCCTCTTTCATCCCGATTTAATCGGGAGTGGTTGGAGTGTACTTGAAGATTCATTACCTACAGATTCTTAGACACAACAACAGTTAAATACTGTGAAACAACACGCATAAGATTAAGATGATACTCATTGTAAGCATCTTTACTACTACTCTGAACAGTTAAAACACCAATTACGCTACCTGATGATTTTAGCGGAATATAGATTGCCGAATTTGGATTTATATCTCCCGGTACTGGACGTAAAACCTTTACGTAACCTGAATACTCCTTTTTTATATCTTTCAGTTGTATCTCTTTGGCATTTATGATTGAGTGAATTACGAGTCGTTCAGTATCGTCAAGTGTGAACTTTATAAATGGTATCCGCTCCTTATTGATAATTACATTCTGAAAATCCACTGTTTTGGTATCCTCGTTCACTATCCCCAACCCGTACTTCGACACATCCATAACCTCCGACATATCCCTGTAGCTACTCATAAACAGCTGTTCAACAGTTGTGTTTGTAAGTGCCAGAGTTCCAAGCTCTGAGAGTTTTTGAAGATTATTACGGTAATTTTGTATATGCCCCTTCAACTCAGATATATCATTATCCTGTTCAACTATTATCACCTCCTTGTCGGTAATTATACTTTTTTGGTTTTGTATTTCTGATGATTTTGAATCAATTAACAATTTCAATTCCTGCTTAAACAGGCGGTCTCTGCGTCTCCATGCTCTTATTACTATTCCGGCGGCAGCCAACAGAAACAACAGAATAAAAATCTTAAATGCAGAAGTTTGCCACCAGGCCGCCTCAATGGTAAAGGAGAAAGTGGCGGGCTCCTCATTCCACACCCCGCTATTATTACACGCTTTCACATTAAAGGTGTAATCTCCCGGCGACAGTGAGAAGTAGACTGCTTTGCTAAGACTTGTGGCCGGCAGATAGTCAGACTCCACAGGGTCGAGCTTCCACCGGAATCTAACCTTTTCGGGTACAGTGTAGCATAATCCATCGAATGAGAAACTGATGTGATTCTTGTCATGAGGCAGTTTCAGTCCGGCAGGCATATTAAGCCACGGTATAATAGAGTCGTACATATTACTGTAGGGTAACTTTTTCCAGTTAACCTGCTTAAAGCCGATTTCAACATTTCGAATATAAACAGGCGGAGGCAGATAGTTAATCCGTTTCTTTGAAGAGCTATACTTAATAGCTCCTTTAATTGTACCAAACCACAAGTTACCCTCATGGTCTTTAAAATTTGCGTTTCCGTTATTCTCTATTCCTACAAAACCATCGTATCTCCCAAAGTTGTCGATAGATGAGATATTACCGGAATTATCTATTGTTAGGCGGTCGACACCATTTTGCGTACCTGCCCAAATATTACCATCATCATCACAAATAACAGAGTAGATATTGTCAGAAGTCAGACCATCGTCGGTATCAATTGTCGTAAACTTTTCGCCATCAAACTTCAGCAGTCCGTTGGTGAAGGTGGCAAACCAGATATTGTCGTGCCCATCCTCAGCAGCCTGAAGAATGTATGATACATCAAGGTCATATTTTTTATTGATACTTTCGATACCACTGTCGTGATATAGCCATATTCCCTTATCGGAGCAGAGCCACACATTTTTTTTTGAATCAAAAAAAATATCTGTGGATACAAGGGCTTTTTTCGAGGAGGACTTATTACCGTTTGATACTACCTTACCGTTGATGCTTTTTATTATTCCCCTGCCGTAAGTGGCAAAAAAGAGCGTATCACCGTTTGTCTCAATATCTAAAATTGGTGCTTGATACTTAAGCCCATATTTCTTGTAACACGAAGAGAAGGATTTACCATTAAATTCAAACAGACCGGTTATTGAGCCTATCAACAAAAGACCGGGTTTTACTTCATACATTGAACTAATAAAGCCCCTTTTCTCCTCTGCATCACGGAAGACGGTATGAATCTTTTTTCCATCAAAAATATTTAAATCACCACTACCTCCGCCAAAATAGTACCTGCCCTCCGCATCCTGATAGATAGAGCGAATAATATTATCTGAGATCCCGCTTTTTGAATCAAAAGTGATAAACTGGTCGCCGCTGTATCGCACTAACCCTGCACCCAAAGTGCCAAACCAAAAATTACCCTCGGCATCTTCAAGTACTTTTCTAACGTTACTTGTGGGCAGACCATCCTTTTTGCTGAAACTCTTCCACTCACCGTTGAAATATCTGATTACGCCAAAATCAACCAGGTTTAACCACACCCCACCCTCTCTGTCCTGATAGCTGTTGAATATTTTGTTTGTACTGAGTCCTTCGGGTAGAACAATATCTTTAATTTTTTTTGCCGAACGAAAAATATGAAGTTTCCTGTCGTTACTCTTTTTATCGAATGAGAGTGTCCATATATTTTTATTCCTGTCGGATAGCAGAGGCAGGTAATAGTATTTTTCTGAAAAAGGGAGAATATCTGATGGTGTCAGTTTATCGCCGATAAGATTGTAATAGCTGCTATCTGTTGAAAGAATCAGGTGATTACTATTTAACTCCGTAATGTAGATGATGCTATTATCCTCCGAGATATCATCAAATATCTCATAGACATTCATTAAAGAGTCATTTCTAATCCTGAAAAATCCACGTTTCCCATCTGATAGATTTGCATACAACCATATATTTCCCCCTGATGTTTCGTAAAACTTCATCTCATTTACAAACATGGTAGTGTCAGAGATAAAAATTTTATCGAAAATTTTTCCGTCGTACCGATAGATAGACCGGGGACCACCAATCCACATATCAAGATTATTGTCCTGAAACAGTTTCATTACAATATTATCGTGCAAACCACTTTTTCGGCCATACACATCAAAGCTCTTACCATTGAAACGGCACAAGCCACCTCCGTTTGTACCTACCCAAATATAGCCAAAGTGGTCTTCAGTTAATGTCAGAACCTCCGACTGAGGCAGCCCCTCTTCAAGAGAATACTGGCTAAGGTTATAAACCTGGGCATCTACCCTGTTGCTTATAACTGTAGTCAGCATAGCGACAAACAGAAGAACTATATGGTACAGTTGTTTCATTCTTTAAAAATACCCAATTAAAACAGATAGTGCAAAACAAATGTGAAACTTTGTTTAAAACCTGAAGTAAATAAATGGTTGCAGGTCGGCCTGATGAAGCAGATGGATAAGATAAAGCACAAAGGCTGAGAAGAGAATCTTTACAGGAACAGGTGCTTTATAAAACGATCTCTTCATGCCATTTTTAAACTTCAGAGGCAGCCAGTGAATTGTAAATCCTAAAATCAAATAGCCAAATATGTAGGGTTGGTTTTGTACAACATCAACAAACAAATTTGCCTGAAAAGCATTGAAGATACGGTGTGCCATAACATGTACAGACTCAAGCGAGTGCGCCCTAAACACCACCCAGGTTAAAACAATAAAATGAAAAGTAATAAACCATCCAATAGGTTCTGGGAATGTTATTTTAAGTTTCTCAAATAGCCATGCAAATATCTTGTTAACCATCAGGCCAAGCCCATGCATCAATCCCCAGATAACAAAACGTATGTTTGCTCCATGCCACAGACCACCGAGCAACATTGTTATCAAAATATTCAACCCTGTTCTGAATGTTCCCTTTCTATTTCCTCCTAATGGGATGTAGAGATAATCCCTAAGCCAGAACGATAGCGACATATGCCAACGACGCCAGAAACTAACAATTGAAGTTGCATTATAGGGAGCATTAAAGTTTTGTGGTAATTTGAATCCCAGCAACAGAGCCAACCCGATGGCGATATCGGTATATCCCGAGAAATCACAATATATCTGCAGGGCATAACCGTAAATAGCAGTTAAAATTTCTATACCTGAATAAACTTCAGGGCTTTCAAAAACACGGTCGATAATATTTACCGACAGGTAATCGGAAATTACCATCTTTTTAAACAGACCTGCAAGAATCAGCAATATTGCTTTCCACACAACCCTTTCAGAAACGTGGTATGGTTTTCTAAGTTGAGGAATAAACTGGCTTGCACGTACTATGGGACCCGCAATAAGCTGCGGGAAAAAGGATACATAAAAACCAAAGTCGATAATATTATCAACAGGCTCAATTCGCTTGCGGTAGACATCAATGGAGTAGCTTAAGGTTTGGAAGGTGAAAAATGAGATGCCTACCGGAAGTGTAATATTGGAGATCTCAAATGATGAATTAAAAAACCGATTGCTAAAATCTGCGAGATAATCAATTGGGATAACACTCTCGTGAAAGACATTATTAAAAAGGCCTACAAAGAAAAAGAGGTATTTAAAATATGCCAGCAGCGAAAGGTTTAGAACAATACTGGCAGTAAGCAGCAATTTTCGTATTGCTTTTTTTGAGGCTCTGCCAAGTGCCTGCCCAATGGTGTAGTCCGTTACTGTGGAGATAAGCAGTAACGAGAAGAAGTAACCACCAGTTTTAAAATAGAAAAACAGACTAACCATAAAAAGAAAAAGAATACGAAGAGTTTTATGCTTGTAGACAAATGCATGACCCAACAACACTGCTCCGAAGAATATCCAGAAGGCAGTGTTTGTGAAGAGAAACAGTGCTTCGTTTTGCTGTTTTAATATGTTGATTATCTGCTCCATTATCTTTTTTACCGTTGACCGTTATCTGTTATACTATCCTTTACGGTTTCGCTTACTATTGCCTGTTTAACTGCTGAACTGTCTGCCTCTGCAGTGTCAATAACTGCATAGAGACTTTTCAGCATCATCTCTGCAACCTGCTTGCCACCTTGTTTTGAGAAATGAATATAATCAGAGATAGCAAGTGGAGGCTCCTGATTAACCCATTTTATCATAGCTCCCTCGCCACCCATAGCATTGTAAAGATCAAAAAAAGCGGCACCGCTATTGAGAGCCGCTGCTTTCTGAGCCTTATTCAGTGCTGCAATGTGGTCGTATGATGTCTCCTCTCCTTCGCTAAGATATGCAGCATCACCCGTTCCAACAACAATTATGGGACATCCGGGCGCAAGTTTTTTCAATATCCTCAGCTGCTTCTCAATTTTAATTCGGTAAAACCTGAAATTATGTGTTTTAGTTGGAATCATGTTTGTACCAAACTGAAAGATAATCAGCCCAACATTCATGTAGTTAACCATTGTTTCATAAAGGTCTTTGTCTGTCCGGTGCAACCAGGGGGTTGATTGCCCTCTCAACGCAAGGTTATCCACTGCTACTCCGGCCAAACTGTCGAGGGCACATCCCAAAAACGGAGGTGACGAAACAGACTTAAACATCAACTTTAACTTCGGCACATTATCCTCAAACTCCCAGCTAATCTCAGTAATACCATCACTCTCTTCAAGGGTATCTGAAATGATTTCTGTATTCCCAATGTAGCCCTTTACGTACAATGTATCCTTAATCTCACCCAAGAAGAGGCGGACTTTATAATATTTTTTTGCTTTCTTCTCTGCCCAAGGTGAAGGTCTGAGCCGAAACCCACTGTTTGTTTCAGGATTGAATTTGGCCACATTTCCCATGATTCCATACTGTCGGTTTTTCAAAACCCTGTTACTGTTAAATATCTGATACTGCAACCAGTCGCCATAACTATCCAGCCATACCGAAGGGTTTAGTTTTTGAGGGTCAACCACGGAGAAGAGTCCCGGTCCTGAGCCTCCAAACCTCTCTTGTAGCGATTCGCGAATATATCGTGTTATCCTGTCACCTTCAATCTGAGAATCACCCATGTGCAAAACTCTTACGGTCTTGCCTCTACTCTTTGCCTCTTCAGCTTTTTGGAAGAATTCATGCAACTGAGCAAGAGTATTATCAGAAAGAACAAGGTTGGGAATTTCAACTCGGTGAAGTGTATCCTTTACACTCAAAATGTCTTGTGTAGAAACAGAATCAATAATAGATGTCGTATCCTTTAGCTCTGTAAACATGGTGTCATGCTCCACCTGATCAAAGATAAACAGAGATGAATCAAGCAGATTATCTGAAATATTTGGGTTGGGTATCAAAGTAATGTTTGCAGGCACAATGTAAACAAGGCCTGCAAAAACAAGCATTATTGATATATAATATGCAAAAATTTTCCCCGGTCTTCCCATAGAGGTGATGATGTGTTAAAAATGTTGGTTAGCTGGTAGCGACCTCTTGTCGGTTGTTGTCAATGCCTCAGCTACCCATCTCCCAGAATCCTCAACTCCTCACTTCCTCAAGACTTCTTTTTAATCTTCAATCTTTGTCCGGGAGATATCTTCTTTACGTCTTCAATATTATTTAGTTTCATAATGCTTTCATTTGTAACACCATTAAATTTTCGGGCAATTGTCCACAGATTATCTCCACGCCTTACTGTATAATATATATACGCATTATCTTCAGGAACTTTCGCAGCCACTTCTGTCTTCTTTGCCGTTACAGTTTTACCAATTGATGCCTGTTTCTGAGCAAAAGTCATTGAGTTAATTTTTTTGAACTTCGACTCTTTACCTTTAGGCACATAAACAACCAGCTTTTGTTCAACCCTAATCAGGTTTCGGTGAATATTATTCCAATACCTCAGGTCAGATGTTCTAACATGAAACCATTCAGCAATCAGTCCAATAGCATCACCCTCCTTGACAGTGTAGTGAACCTTAACCGAACCTTTAGGTACAACGGCTGCGTAATGCGTTTTTGACGGACTAACTATAATCTTTCCGTTAGGAAAATATTTTGTTTTATTGTAGTTGTAGATGGCATCTTCGCTGGAAACAAAATCGGTTACGTAATCGAATCCCAACCTTAGCGGATGGGCTTTTTTGCCTACGGGAATAACATCTCTTCTGTACTGTGGGTTCAGATCCCTCAGATAATCAATTTTGATATTCATCATCTCAGCCACCTGATTAAAATGAAGAGGTTTAGTAATCATAATTGTGTCGGTTGTTACAGGCAGTCCTGAAGGTGCAGCATAGAGATGGTGCTCATTGGCATACGTCATGGTATAGGCTGCTGCAATAAATGCGGGAACATACCCTCTTGTTTCGCGCGGCAGATAGTAGTATATCTTCCAGAAATCCCTCTTCCCTCCTGCGCGTCGAATCGCCTTATTAACATTTCCCGGCCCGCAATTATAGGCTGCAATAACAAGTAGCCAGTCGTCATATATTTTATGCAAATCCTGTAGGAAATGAACTGCCGAAGCTGTTGATTTTGCCGGGTCTTTCCTTTCGTCAATAAATGAGTTTATCTCCAGCCCATACATCTTACCGGTGTAGTACATAAACTGCCACAGGCCTGAAGCTCCGGCGCGACTAAATGCTCTAGGGTTAAGAGCCGACTCAATTACAGGAAGATATTTAAGTTCGAGCGGCATATTACGTGCATCTAGCTCTGCCTCAAACATAGGAAAATAGTACTCCGACAGACCCAGCATTCCCTGTACCTGTGCTCTTCTTCTCAATGTGTACAGCTGAATATATGACCTTACCTTAATGTTAAAAACGAAAGGTATTGGCGATGTAATCTCCGAAAGTCGTTTTATATACACCGAATCAGGAAGTTTCTTCAATACCGAATCGGTCAATGCCGGTACTGAGTCAAGCACCAGGTCAGTTGCCGTTTTGCCAACATACCACTGATTTAGCAGGCTGTCAAGATTCCCTATCAACACTGGAGGTGGGTCTATTTTGCCATCCAAAATCAATGTATCCTTCTCAATATATATAAAGTGTGTGTCAACTCTCCCTACTGCAAAACTCCCAACTTCAACAAAAATAAAAACTGCTATTAAAAACTTTCTCATCATCTGCTTCACTCCTTCACTTAAAAATTAAAACTTAACTTCAATCCTGCTCCACTATATCTTGACTGATAAGGGTCAACAATAACAGGGTCTATCTTAATGGACAAATCGTCACTTATATCAAAACTGCTCAGATGAGCATCCACACTTGCATCCACAAGGTTCAATACATATATTAGTGCCATACCAATAAAACTAAGGTCGCGATACCTTCTGTAGTAATCCTTCTTATTGCCCAAAGCACTCTCAAACCAGGTTGCATTTTGCTGATTCTCCAAATCCTCCTCAGTCCAGGTGGTGGGTAGAAACTCAAGATAACTTTTGTTATTTGGATCTTTAATAATAAAATCGCGATAGGCTGCTTTATACCCGCGGTAATATTTTGCATTAAACGAAATGGCATATCCCATGGCACCTATTCCGGCATATAAAATGGGTATCTTCCAGTACTTCCTGTTATAGGCCTGCCCCAATCCCGGCAGAATAGCTGAATAAAATGATGCTTTGTGAGGTGATAATATACTCTTTTTCTTTGGCTTTTCAGGCGTCAAAACGCTATCAACAGGAAGGCGTAGTGTGTCTTGCTGTGAGAATATGTTATTTGAGGCCATCAGCCAACAAAACATAAACAGAATAGGTAATTTATTAACTTTTTGCCTCAACACAGTATCTTCAGTACAATAATTACGATTTTGCTTTGTCCAGTATATTGATGATTTTTTCCAACTCATCATCCGACCGGAACGGAATAACTATCTTACCGTTTCCGTCTTCATTACGTTTAAATTGAATAGTTGTTTTAAATAAGTCAGATAGTTGTTGTTTGAGTGTCGAATAATCTTCTGACAAGAAGTTTTTTTTATCTATATTATCTTTCTCGCTTGCACTCTCGTTCATCCTCTTTACCTCCTGCTCAACTCTTCTGACGGAGAAGTCCTGCTCAACAATCCGGTTAAACAGTTGAGTTTGAATATTAGAGTCCTCAATATTAATAAGAGCTTTAGCATGCCCCATGGTTATCTGTTTCTCACGCAACCCGAGCTGTATAGCTGCCGGTAATTTCAATAGCCGAAGATAATTAGCAATTGTCGAACGTTTTTTACCCACTCTATCCGACATACTCTCCTGTGTAAGGTTGCACTCTTCGATAAGCCGCTGATAACTGATTGCAATCTCTATGGGGTCAAGATTCTCTCTTTGGATATTCTCCACCAATGCCATCTCAAGCATTGTGTCATCTTCGGCAATACGCACATACGCAAGCACAGTTGTGAGACCGGCAATTTTTGAAGCTCTAAACCTACGCTCTCCTGCAATAATCTGATATTTACCCCGCTTTGTTTTCCGCAATGTTAGAGGTTGAATGATACCAATCTCCTTTATAGAAGCTGCCAGTTCGCTCAGTTTCTCCTCATCGAATGTGGTTCTTGGCTGCCACGGATTAGCCTCAATATCTGCAATATCAACCTCAATAATTGACGCCGACTCTTTTGTGCTGTTACCAATCTCATTAGCATCACTAATTAAAGCTCCTAATCCTCTGCCCAGTGCATTCTTTTTTGTCATTATCTAAATCCCGTTATTTCTTTTCCATATCATTTTTCTTGAGCAACTCTCTGGCCAGATTCAAATAGCTTACTGCCCCTTTCGATGTTGCATCGTACATCACCACCGCTTTGCCGAAACTTGGTGCTTCACTCAGCTTTATGTTACGCGAAATTAGTGTTTTAAACACCATATCCTGAAAATGACGTTGCACCTCTTCCACCACTTGGTTGGAGAGGTTAAGCCTCGAGTCGTACATTGTAAGCAGGAATCCCTCAATCTCTAAATCCGTATTTAAACGGTTCTGAATTATTTTTATTGTATTAAGTAACTTACCTAACCCTTCAAGAGCAAAATACTCGCACTGCACAGGTATAATTACTGAATCGGCACCGGTAAGAGCATTCACTGTAATCAGACCCAACGAAGGGGAACAGTCGATAAATATGAAGTCGTAATCACCCTCCAGCTTGTTCAAAACATCTCTTAAAACCTTTTCACGATTTGGGAGATTAAGCATCTCTATCTCGGCACCCACAAGGTCGATATGTGACGGCAATACGCTCAACCCATCAATATCAGTTTCAACAACTGCTTTTTTAGGGTCGATACCGTCTACAATACACTCATAAATACTGTTCTCGATATTTTTCAAATCAAGTCCCAAACCAGAGGAGGCATTTGCCTGAGGGTCTGCATCAACAATAAGTACTTTATACTCAAGAACTGCCAGGCTGGCAGCCAGATTTATTGCTGTTGTAGTTTTTCCGACACCACCTTTTTGATTTGCTAAAGCAATGATTTTAGCCATATTTCAATATTTATGATGAATCTGATTAAGTGCCACAAAATGGCATTTTTTTTCCTATTCCCAAAGTTAAACTTTTATAAATATAATAAATCCTACAAATGTTAAAGTTCAAATACTTTTTTATCTATACAC
>JALVBA010000132.1 GCA_027010905.1 Marinilabiliaceae bacterium | reverse complement strand
ACTGTATCTTTATTGCTCATTTTTGGGTGTAATTAAAAGTGTTGTTTTGATTTCTATCTATTTCAAATATAACACTTTACACCCATTTTTACAACCTTTTAATGAATTATTCGGGTTAATAAAAAGACCAACCATTTTGTCCACTTGAACAATAGGTGCTTTAAAAAACAACCAATTTGTCCATTACACCGAAAATACGATATTTTAGAATGACTTTTTTAAAAGAATAGTTGTGTTCTTTTTCGTATAAAAGGGATTTCTGGATTAAAATTGATAGACATACGAATTCAACAAACCACAAAGAATGTCAGGAATATCGCAAGGATTCTATTTAGATTTTATCATCTAAAGTTCTGCTACTTTGATGTTCTTGAAAGATATTTGCATCTTCTTTCCAGGGTGAACCTGCAAACCTACAGGACCCTCTTCCACAGCAGTGTCAGAATCATAGGTCATAACTTTTTCACCGTTAAGCCAAACGATATACTTACTGCCAACGGCTTTTACTTTAACTGAGTTCCAATCTTTCGGTTTT
This sequence comes from Marinilabiliaceae bacterium, assembly GCA_027010905.1. Taxonomy (GTDB): domain Bacteria; phylum Bacteroidota; class Bacteroidia; order Bacteroidales; family Marinilabiliaceae; genus JAADEM01. The sequence continues at coordinate 2,320 of JALVBA010000132.1, read as the reverse complement.
AACAGATGCTCTATATTATTCGCCTTTATCGGATAACCTTTCCCCGAAATGTAGGGAGAGCAGGTCATGTCCACTTTCAGAGAGTTGGAAACGCCAAGTTGAATCTGTTCGTGTATGTCTCTGATAAATATACCGGAATCGATAGTGTCATTTCCAAATTTGAAATCCATTTTAATGACAAAATCCTTATAATTTTTGTCAGTCCAAAGTATTGAACCTTTCTTATCAGAATCACTTTTACCGGTGAGAATACCCTCCCCGGCACTCCACCATAAATTGTTCTCCGAAACCTGCCATCCGTCGAGATTTTTACCGCTAAAAATTTTGATAAACTTTAATTTCTGATCATGGCAAGAGCTGCCGATACTCAAGGTCAAAACCAACAGAGAAATAATTGTTACTGAAGTTTTCATATCTATTTAATTTATTGTTAAACCCTCTTTGCGAAATATCATAAATTACTATCTTTGCAATCGCTAATGAAAAATATGTCTACGCCCAGATGGCGAAATTGGTAGACGCGCTGGTTTCAGGGACCAGTGTCAGCAATGACGTGCAGGTTCGAGTCCTGTTCTGGGCACTAAGCCGCTTGATTTTCAGGCGGCTTTTTTAGTCATCAGAGATTATTTCGGTTTTGTATCCTCCACGTTTTTTGTCGTTGTAATATAGTATACCAAAGATGAAAATCAGTATTATTGATAGAGGTGCAACTCTGCGAAATGATATTTTACCACCATAGTTTTCAGCAGGCCCCAATATCTCCCTTGCTTCTACTGCAACTTCTGAGTTGGGGGCAACGGCAATTGCACTACGTAGAGCATTTGCCGTTTTAAGTTTGGGTAGAGAGTTGTAGGTATCTGTAGAATCCAAAACCTCCTGTGCCAGACTTATAGCATTCTCATAATCAATTGCTGTTTTACTGTTTTCCTTTTTCAGATCCGGGAAGGTTGTTACTATTTTTTCCAGCACAACGGTACACTCATTCAGCGGCAATTTTTCATGCAGATATTTATCGGCAACACCCCCCATAAGAGGAGCTGTAACCAAGCCTACAATAATAGTACCTACACCACCAACCATGGAGAGGGCGAATGCACCACCTTTAGGTATTCTTTCAGATGTCAGCCCCAGCATAGTAGGCCAGAAATATGATACTCCGATAGCAAATACTGTTCCTGCCACAAGAGCACTTCCTAACGAATCGGTAAAACTTAGCCAGTAAAGACCTATTCCACTAACTACCGCAGAGGAGAGTAGTATACCTGTTGGAGAGAGTTTGTGTACCACCGGTCCTGCTTTAAATCTCATTATTGCCATTAATAGATTTATCCAAATCAACACTAAAATTCCAGAGATTCCGGCAGATTCGAGAACCGCAGGAATCCATCTGTTTGGCCCTAACTCAACTGAAGCTGTCATCATCATTGAGATAATTATTACCCAAAACAGAGGTCTGAGCAGAGTGCTTCTTACCATCTCTGAACTACTGATACCTGACTGTAGCCTTTCAGTTGCCGGGAATTTTTGTCCAAAAAATAGTATGCCATAAACGACAGTAGGAATAAGTATTACTAATAGTTTTATCTGGTAATTGTGTATACCCATACTGTCCAGTCCAAAAGAGATCAACCCTCCCAATACAATACCACCCGGAAACCAAACATGAAATCTGTTTAACATCTCCGTTTTGTTGTTGGGGTAGAGGGTTGCAACCAGGGGGTTAGAAGCAGCTTCTACAAGGCCGTTGGCCATAGCAAGAGTTAAGGCACCGGCAAACAGTATTGTAAATCCATCAGCAAAAATCAGAATAAACACACCCAATATGTGCCCAATAAATGCTAGCCGAAGGAGGAGTTTCATCCCTAAGGCATCACATAGAGGGCCGAAAATAAATATGGTTATTGAGAAACCCCACAGAGCTGCTCCGCCAATCCAGCCCACTTCGGCATTAGTCAATATAAAAGTCTCTTTTAGCGACCCCATTATTGCCCCTATTATGGCAAATGTTACCGAGGTGCCGATTAGGGCGAAGTTACTTCCTAAAAACAGTCTCCCAATATTTATATTTTGTCCTGTGTTTGATTGTGTCATCTATTCTATTAATTTGTTAATTATTTTTTTAAGGTATGGTTTCAGTATGTCTAATCTATTTTTATACATAGCTTTAAATCTTTTATTCGCAATAAAAGAAGATTTCATAAGATACCTTAAATCCGCAAGCGAATTTTAAAACATAAAGATAGGCATTTGTGACCACGTTATGAACTTAATTTTGGATAAACTGTATAATCTGTTGAATAAAATGAGCTATTTTCCCTTC
>JALVBA010000131.1 GCA_027010905.1 Marinilabiliaceae bacterium | reverse complement strand
CTTCTATAAAAACACATGATTTGTCACCCACAAAATATAAGGTTTGAAAAACTGATGCTTTTATTGACGATTTAACACCTGATGAATAATGCGGGTTAATAACACAGAGGCACAAAGACACCAAGTTATTGTTGTGTTTTTTAATTGATACTATCCTATAAACAGTGTAAATAACCCTGTAGCCGTAGCCCTACTTTATCCTCCTGAAACTCACATAAAAATCGAGGGATGCTGTAATAAGGATGAAAACAATCCAGTACGACTCATTAAAATATTTTGCTACTCCGGCAGCAATAAGAAATAGTGAACTGAATACCAGAATGGTGTTAATTCTCTCTCTCTCCGGTTTACACACCACCCGGTTGAAAATACGAATTGAAACAATTAGTACAGCTCCAATTGTATAAACAATTAACCCACCGTAAATATCGGTCAGTAGCATAACTATACCAATAAACAGGAAGGCCATTCCTATGTAATATAGTACGGAGAGTATTTTGTGTAACATTTTAATTGTTTATTTGTTTATTTGTTTATCTGTTTATCTGTTTAATTTTTTATTTGAGAGAGAACTTAGTTATATCTAAAATCAGTTCCGGGTTCCGGGTTTGATAGTTGTCAATTACTTCTCCTTTTTACTTTTGCCTTTTCATCCCGATACTCGGAACTTCGCTAACGCTCAGCATCCCCACATCTCACATCTTTTTCACTCTTCCTCTTTAATGATGAAAACAACCTCGTCATCTTTTTTCATCATGTACTCTTCTCTGGCGAACTTTTCAAGGTTTTCGGTGCTGCTTTGGAGCTCATCAATCTTTCTTTTGTTCATCTCAATCTGTTGTTGATAGATCTCTTTTTGCTTCTCAATTTTATTTATGCGGGAGGATAGCTTGTAACGGAAAAGCAGGCTGTTCTGATCAAAAAAAGCAACCCATACTGAGAATGCAAGTATAGCAATAACATACTTGTTTCGAAGTGCCGGAGGTATAGACTGCCATCTCTTTTTCAAACTCATGATTAACCCGTTTTTGCAAAAATAGTAAAATACTGTTTTAAACTATTTTGTATCTGATATAATTGTTAACTTTTTGTAAACAAATAGAACCGACGTAAAGCCGGTTCTCTCTATAAGTATATTATCAAACAAAATGTCTACTCCTCTTCCAGAAACGGATATTCGTAATCGTGTGCAGGTACAAATGTCTCCTTAATAGTTCGTGGGCTTACCCATCTCATAAGATTTATCATTGAACCGGCTTTGTCGTTTGTTCCCGAGCCTCTTGACCCGCCAAATGGTTGCTGACCAACTACAGCTCCTGTTGGCTTGTCGTTGATGTAGAAATTTCCGGCAGTGTTAACGAGTCGCTTGGTAGCTTTCTCAATGAAATATCTGTCCTGAGAGAAGATGGCACCTGTTAATGCATAGATTGATGTCTTATCAAGCATATTCAGTGCCTCGTCAGTCTTCTTGTCATCATACACATAAATTGTCAGAACCGGGCCAAACAGCTCCTCTTCCATTGTGTCGTAATGAGGATTAGTTGTCAGGATAATTGTAGGTTCAATAAAGTAACCTTTCGATTTGTCGTAGTTACCACCCTCAATTACTGTTGCATCAGGATGATTTTTTGCTGCATCAATAGAGGCAGCCAGCTTATCAAACGAAGCCTCGTCGATAACGGCATTTACAAAATTACTGAAATCTTCAGGATTACCCATCTTCATGCTTTTCAGGTCTTCGTGAACATATCCCTTAATCTCTTCCCAGCGGCTTTTAGGAATATAGGCTCTTGAAGCAGCCGAACATTTTTGTCCCTGATACTCAAAAGCACCTCTTGAAATTGCTGTTGCTACAGCTTTGGCATCGCATGTTTTGTGAGCAAAAATATAATCTTTACCACCTGTCTCACCAACTATGCGTGGATAAGTTTTGTATTTATGGATGTTTGTTCCGATGGATTTCCAGATATTTTGAAATACCTCGGTTGAGCCGGTAAAGTGGAATCCTGCAAAATCGGGATGAGAGAATACTACCTTAGCAGCTACCGGACCTGAAGCGAACACAAGATTAATTACTCCATCGGGCACACCGGCCTCCTTGAATATCTGCATCAGAATATTGGCTGAGTAGATGGCAGTTTTTGACGGTTTCCAAACAACAGTGTTTCCCATAAGTGCGGGAGCGGCTTGTAGATTACCTGCAATTGAGGTGAAATTGAATGGCGTTAGAGCAAAGATGAAACCCTCCAGCGGACGGTATTCCAGTCTGTTCCATATTCCGGGAGCTGACTCCGGTTGGTCTGAATAGATTTGTGTCATGTACTGCACGTTGAAACGGTAAAAATCAGCCAATTCACACGCTGCATCAATTTCAGCCTGGAAAGGATTTTTCGATTGTCCGAGCATTGTTGCTGCATTCAGCTTTTGGCGGTAGGGGCCTGCAACCAACTCTGCTGCTTTCAAAAAAATTGCAGCACGCTGTTCCCATTTCATCTCCGACCACTCTTTTCGAGCCTCAAGAGCAGCGTCAATAGCTTTGTGAACATGGGTCTCATCTCCCTGATGGTAGAAGCCTAAAGAGTGGTTAATGTCGTGGGGTGGATGGATAGAAACTTTTTTACCTGTTCTAATCTCCTCACCACCGATATACATTGGTATGTCCATTTCAACGGAACGGAATTTTTCAAGCTGCTTCTTTAATTCAGCTCTTTCGTTGCTGCCCGGAGCGTAGCTGTAGATAGGCTCGTTTTTGGCTACCGGAACTTTAAAAAATCCTTTTGGCATAATGTTATGTTTTAATGGTAATTTTGGTTTTAATATTTTTCAGATGCAAATTTACACTCTTTTAAATGTTATAAG
>JALVBA010000130.1 GCA_027010905.1 Marinilabiliaceae bacterium | reverse complement strand
GAATTTATAGTCAATAATTTTTTTAATGTTTGAATGGCAGCCTCCTTTTTCTCCATTTTAAACTGTGCTTCGGCAAGATAATAGTATGCCGGTTCATAGGTGGGTAAAACCTTCAAACATTTCATAAACGTCTCTTTAGCTAGCAAATATTTTGCCATATTAAGATATACTTTTCCCAACTCAAGATATGCAGTTTCGTTATTGGGATAGTCATCTATCACCCCCTGTAGCATAACTATAGCACTATCTGTTTCTCCCTCTTCAATTAACTCTATTGCCCTCCAGTCGTTTTTAGTCTCACGTTTAAGCACAGCACAAATTGGGACTTTGTCAACATCAATTGTGAAAATAGTATTTGGGGGAGGCCATCTTTCCGGTTGCAGAGAGAAGGGAGTCATGTAGGCAGCAGTGATAATATTGTAATCCCAGTTCTTGCTATTTTTGTAGTAGTAGGGGGTGTAGATGTTTTTAACTACAGCCGGGAAATCTCTGAAAAACCAGGCAGTCTCAAAATTGCCCGCAACAATAACACTATCTTCGTTGTGGGTTTGAATATACTCTATTAGTTTTTCAGAAGCTTCACGGGTTGAGTGGTAGTAGTAATCCATCTCGTCATTGCCGATCGCCCCTTTAATTCCTCCGATTAATGGGTTGAAGTATACAATTTCGTATGGGTGGTTTCTTACCATGAAGATAACAGGCTCAGACAGAATAAGCAATGCAATTGTGGCAAGTACATACTTTGATGCTTTGTTTTTAACTCTTTCTGCAGCCCAGTTGTAACCTAAGGCTGAAATTATCACAAGTGGAGGGTAGATGAAAAGTACATGACGCCATGCTCCGTATACGTTGGATGATTTTATCAGGATAAAGAGTATTGGAAATAGTGTGAAGAACAGAAGTATTGCAAGGGGTAAGGAGTCGCTTTTTTTTAAGAGATACTTTTTAAAATAGAAGAGGCTTATTGTAGCACCCGTAATAACTGCAACGGGGATAGTGATTGCAATATATTTGATAAGATAGTACCAGGGCAGCTGGTCGGACCAGTAGAGAGTACCTTCAAATAGCTGACGAATAGTTATGTAGTAATCTGTCATTACAATGGTTGACTCTATTGGATGCCACAGTGGGTTTTCCAGTGCGTATGGCCAGAAGAGGAGGCCTGCAAAATAGCCTGTAAGTGAGATGAAAAATAGCGGAATAGCCTCTTGCCATATCTCTTTGAAATTTATTTTACCCTGTTGTAGTATACGTATCGAAACAAATATCCAGAGATAAATTATTATCAATACTCCTGCCGGTCTGATGCTCAGAGTAAAGGCAATCACAGTAATTAGTCCGGCCTTGACAATGTTAGGGGAGTTTCTCAAATTTTTCAGGTATTTGAGTATGAAATATAGTGAAGCAATAAACCCCAGTGCAAAAGGGATATCTTTTAGGTTGTTGAATGAGTGGCCGATAAAGCGAGGGGAGAGGAGTAGCAAAATTACGGCGAAAATAGCAGTCCTTCTGTTGCTCAACTCACGTGCTGTGAGAAAGGTGAAAAGGAGAGTTAGCCAGGCTGCAAAAACATTTAGGATATGCCGTAGAGTAAAGATATCATCAATACTAAAAATTTCACTGATTAGCGTGGCAGCATTGTCGTACGACTGACCGTAGTATTTAAGGAATGTTTTGGGCGTATGCAGTGCCGACTTGTCTTTACCCAATGATTTGTAGTAGTCCATCACTTTGTACGACTGATTTAGATGCAGGTATTCATCACCTGAAATGCCGGCATCAAGGCTGAGCCTGATAAATGCACCGAGTAGAAGAAGCCAAAAGAGAAGTGGCCACCAATTTTTTCGGAAAAATGTATAATTATTTTTCGGTATACTAATGGTTTTATCTTTTACTATGTTCTTCCCTCTCTTTTCCATTAATTATTAAAAAACTAGTTTGTCCCCCCGGGATTAGGGGGGCTTTTCATTCAAACACCTCTTTCACAAAATAGAGCGGTCTGTTTTGCGACTCTTTATAGATACGGAAGAGGTATTCGCCCAATATCCCTAGAAATGTGAGCTGTACAGACCCCAGAAAATAGATACTAATTAGTGTTGAGGACCAACCTATAGGAGCCCAGCCAGCAACCTTAGAGACAATGACATACACGCCCACGAACAAGAATATCGCAACACCCGAAAGACCAAGAGTCAGGCAGAAGCGTATAGGAATCCTGGAAAAAGCAAACATAGCATCTGCTGCCAAACGGATAAGCTGTCGAAGTTTCATTTTTGACTCTCCGGAGGAACGAGCCTGCCGTGTGTACTCAATCTTAATCTGACGAAAGCCTATGAAACTTCTTAGTCCGGGTAGATACCTTGATTTCTCAGTCATCGACAAAAGAGCATCAACCGCCTTTCTTGTCATCATTGAAAAGTGGCCTGTGTGCTCAATATCTTCCAGATTACTAATCCGGCTGAATATGTAGTGAAAAATCCTTGTCATCACACGACGCTTCTTATTGTCAGTGTTACGCTTTTTACGGTAACCAATTGCAACATCGTACTCACCTGTGATTAAAGAGCTGTACATCTCAGCCATCAGTTCGGGTGGATCTTGCAGGTCACCATCAAGAATGGTAATGTAATCTCCTTTCGAATATTCCAGTCCGGCTGTTAGTGCAGCCTGATGCCCGAAATTCCGGGAGAGGGATACTATTTTAATGTTAGTGTCTTCATCTCTCTTTTTAAGTAGCAGTTCAACTGATTTATCAGAGCTGCCGTCATCAACAAAAATAATCTCGTAACTCTCCCCAATACCCTTTAAGGTGCTTGTAATCCTAATCACCAATTCATCAATCAGTGACTCTTCGTTGTATATGGGTATGATTACGGATAGCATACTTTACAGTTAATGTTGATATACGACAAATTTAATCAATTTTGTTTAGTAATTGATGTTATAAAGTTGAGAATGGAGCAAATGGATATGACTAAAGCAGATATGGTAAAATATCTTGGAAGCCAAAGCCGGGTAAGTGAGATTCTTAATGGAAGAAGAAAACTAACTCTTAAAATGGTTAAGTCGATCTATAAAGGATTGAAGATACCAGCAGAGGTGTTGTTAGCATAGAATTTCAATCCTAAATATAACCAGATTCATTCCTTGTTATAGCGTCTTCTTATTGCTTAATTTCTACTTCAACTCTACCCAACTGTTACCGCTTTTATTTGATTTCACTACGCTGTGAACAAACTTCATACCTCTCACACCATCGTACACGGTAGGGAATTCCCCATCGAAACCCTCTTCTCCTTTTATAGCTTTTGCAACTCCTTTGTAGATGTTACCCAGCGCTTCGTATATTCCTTCGGGGTGTCCGGCAGGCATAACATGACTTGCTTCTGCAAAGTCGGAGTTGTAGGTGTGTGCAGGCTTGTAGATTTTTGTTGGCTCAGTATCGCTAATCAGATAGAGGTAGTTTGGATTCTCCTGCTCCCATTTTAGCGATGCTTTGGAGCCATAGACTGCAATATTGAGGTTGTTTTCCTCGCCGGCAGCTACCTGTGTTGCACGAATAACACCTTTCAGATTATCTTCAAACCTCAAGAGAACAGTGCCATCCAGATCAAGTTCAACATCATCCTTAATTGAGTTAAGGTCGGAAAGAACCTTTTCAACTTTCAGGCCTGTTGTATATTCAATAAGGTTAAAGGCATGAATACCAATATCACCCATGCAGCTACTTACCCCGGCATACTCGGGGTTTAAACGCCAAACGCCGGTTATGCGGCTCTCGTTACCGTGAATAAGAGTGTTAATCCACCCCTGATAGTATTGAGCATCTACCCGCTGGATAGTTCCTAGAATACCTGATTTAATCAGCTCTTTCATATGACGAACCATTGGATATCCGGTGTATGTATGAGTAAGTGCAAATGTTACATTTTTCTCTTCAACCAAACGGACAAGCTCTTCAGCCTCTTCAACAGTAAGTGTCATCGGTTTTTCACAAATGACGTTAAAGCTGTTTTCAATAAGCTTCTTAGCAAAGTGATAGTGCAGAAAGTTGGGTGTAACTATTGAAACAACCTCAATACGCTTATCCTCAGGTAGTGCCAACTCTCCGGCAACAAACGCATCAATATCCCGGTAGCATCTGTCGGGGGATATCTCCTCGAGTTGAGCAAACTCTTTATTGCGTTCGTAATCCACATCAAATACTCCGCCCAGTAGTGTGTATTCGTTACTTATTCTTGAAGCACGGCGATGGGCATCTCCAATAAATGCACCTATTCCTCCACCTATCATGCCTAATTTTAATCTTTTCATATTATTAATTTTTTTATTTCCATACACCTACCAGATTTAAAATCCTAAAATGTGTGATATTCTTTACTGATTACTTAAGCCTACTCCTCTCCAATCTTAACCGGTGTTCTTTTTCATTTAGGAATAACGGTGGCCTTATCTTCAGGTAACTGCTGCGTTGCCCATATCGCTCCCGGCATACCGCTTTCGGGATTCTAGCCGCAGCCAACGCCAAATATCTCTAACACCAATATCTCCTCAGTATCGGCAATAACAAAAGTCTATGAACCATCTCCACTGGATGGAAGAAAGCCATATTTTTTTATTTATAGCTCAAATATATAATTTTTAAAATGAAGAGTTGTTTCGCCAATCAATTGTTTTGGCGACTCGTCAATACATGCCAGTGTATAATCCTGCGAATAAGGTTCTTTGTACCCGTCTAATACGTTTTCAATATTTGCTATAAATTTTGCACTTTGCCAGATGGTATAGCCTAACCTTTAACTTTCCAGAGCGGAGTCGAAGTAAAATTCCATCTGCTCACAATAACAGTTACTCAAAAATTGCTACTTTTGTATTTCCTTAAAAAAGCAATGAGTTATGAGTACGAACTTACAATTACTTACAGCAATATCTCCGGTTGACGGCCGTTACAGAAATAAAGTTGATGTATTGGCACTATACTTCTCTGAGTATGCCTTAATCCGCTATCGTGTTTTGGTTGAGGTGGAGTATTTTATAGCACTTTGTGAGCAGCCTCTGCCACAGTTAAGCGACTTTAATAAAGAGCTCTATAACGATTTGAGAGATATCTACAGAAAGTTTGAGCTTGAAGATGCCGAAAGGGTGAAGGAGATAGAGGGGGTTACCAACCATGATGTTAAGGCGGTAGAGTATTTTATTAAAGAGAAGTATGACAAGCTAGGATTAGAGAGGTATAAAGAGTTTATCCATTTTGGATTGACATCGCAGGATATAAATAACACCTCGGTGCCCTACTCATTGAAAGATGCTGTTAACGAAGTTTACTACCCGATTCTTGAAGAGTTAATTGTGCAGCTTGATGATATTGCTGCTGAATGGAAAGATGTCGCAATGCTTGCCCGTACACATGGTCAGCCGGCTTCGCCCACACGGCTGGGAAAAGAGATTAAGGTATTTGTTGAACGACTTAATGTTCAGCTATCCTTGCTAAAAGGCATTCCTATGTCGGCAAAATTTGGTGGAGCAACGGGTAATTTTAATGCTCATAAAGTGGCCTATCCTCAAATTAATTGGGTTGATTTTGGGAATAGCTTTGTGAATAATATTCTCAAACTCGACAGAGAGCAGATCACAACTCAAATATCAAACTATGATAATCTTTCGGCAATATTTGATAGTTTAAAGAGGATAAATACTGTTTTACTTGATTTTTCGCGTGATTTCTGGCTCTACATTATGGAGGAGTATTTTAAGCAGAAAATTAAAAAAGGAGAGGTTGGCTCGAGTGCCATGCCACATAAAGTTAATCCTATCGACTTTGAAAATGCGGAGGGTAATCTCGGTATTGCAAATGCTATTTATGAGCACCTTTCGTCAAAATTACCGGTTTCCAGACTACAACGCGATTTGACCGATTCAACGGTGTTAAGGAATATAGGTGTGCCAATAGCCCATACTGTTATTGCCATCAGGTCGTTGCAAAAGGGAGTAGGTAAACTGCTACTTAATAGGGATGCGATTGATGCTGACCTGGAAAATAACTGGGCTGTTGTTGCCGAGGCCGTTCAAACTATCCTTAGACGAGAGGGGTATCCAAATCCTTACGAAGCACTTAAAGAGTTAACACGAACCAATAAACAGATAAATGCCGACACAATGGCTGAATTTATCAACCAGCTGGATGTTTCAGCAGATGTTAAAGAGGAGCTGAAGTTGCTCTCTCCGCAAACATACACCGGGGTTTAATCTAAGCATACGGTGATAAGCTTGTATTATAAATTGCAATAGTAATTTCAAAACCAATTATGCACTCATTTTTCCGAAAGTTGCCCATAACTCAAATTAAGCTGTTTATTGCTAAAATATTGTACCTGTTAACAACAGTTGTTTTTGGTAAGGGTAAAAGGGTAATCAGACGTAATGGCCTTTTTTTTGAGGCCGATTTGTCTGAAGGGCTCGACCTGTCTCTCTTTATTTTTGGAAATTTTCAGAAACATGTCTCAGCCAATCCGTATATCAAAATAGCAGAAGATTCAACTATCTTTGATGTTGGTGCCAATGTGGGCATTATGGCTCTTCAGTTTGCCAAAGTTGCTCCCCGGGGCAGGGTGTATGCTTTTGAGCCAACCAATTATGCCTTTGGAAAATTGAATAGAAATTTGGAACTTAATCCTCAGATAAACAATGTTATTCCCATTCAAACCTTTGTGTCTAAAGAGTCGACACAAAGGCATCAGCTAAAAGCATATTCAAGCTGGAAGGTTGATGGCAAGAAGGCTGATAATAAACATCCCGTACATGGAGGTACTGCAATGCCGGCAACTGATATTCCTGCCATTTCGCTTGATGATTTTTGTATAAATGAGAAAATATCAAGAGTTGATTTTATTAAGATTGATACCGATGGTTATGAAATAGATGTGCTTTCAGGTGCCTACGAGTGTATAAAGAAGTATATGCCACAAATAATTTTTGAGGTTGGCTTGTATGTGATGGAGGAACACGATATTGGTTTCAGGGACTACTGGGATTTTTTCAACAGCCTGAATTATAATCTCTTCAATAGTGCCAATAAAAAACCTGTTGACCTTTCGAATTATGGAACAGTTATACCTGCTAAAGGAACAATTGATATTCTTGCATTGCCAAAGAGCCGTAAATAGTATTCAGTTTAGATGATTGAAATTATATGAAAGATTTTTTAAAAGTATTACGACGATATCTTCCACCATACAAAAAGGTTCTTCTCCTAAACCTTCTTTTTAATATTCTTGCAGCCATATTTGCAGTGTTCTCTGTTGTTATGATGATTCCGATATTGGAGATATTATTGAAGCAGGACAGCAAAGTGTACGAACTTGTTCCTTCCAGTTTTACCATGGCTGATCTGAAAAATAACCTCTATTACTACATTACACTGCTAAAAGCTGAGCATGGCCCTGGATTGGCACTTCTGTTTGTGGGACTGTTTGTTCTTTTAGGAACTTTTATGAAGGTAATGTTTACCTACCTTGCGTCATACACCAGTGTGGGTATTCGTAATGGGGTTGTTAAAGATATCCGGAAAGATATTTATGATAAGATAATTATTCTGCCAATAGGATTCTTTAGTAACGAGCGCAAAGGAGATATTATTGCCCGCTCCACAGGTGATGTTCAGGAGGTTGAAAACTCCGTTATGTCTTCACTTGATATGTTTTTAAAAAATCCTGTTCTCATAATTGTGTTTCTCACCACTATGCTTGTGATGAGTTATCAGCTGACACTATTTGTTTTTGTTGTACTGCCTTTTGCCGGTACTATTATTGGTAGGGTTGGTAAGTCTCTTAAAAAGACCTCTAAAGAGGGTCAGAACAAGATGGGTTATATTCTTGGAATAATTGAAGAGACTCTTAGTGGTTTGAGAATAATTAAAGCATTCAATGCTGAAAAGCGGATAAGCTCACGTTTTGAAGGTGAAGTTGAGGGATATCGTCAGATACAAAACAGGCTGATGCGTCGTCGTGACATGGCTTCTCCACTGAGTGAATTTCTTGGAACGGTTGTGATAATTATTGTAGTATGGTTTGGCGGAGTACTCATCCTTAACGAATCATCCGGCTTAACTCCTGCAATATTCCTGATGTATCTGGGGGTTTTTTATCAAATCCTAGCTCCTTCAAAAGCGTTTTCCAGCACCATGTACAACATACAGAAAGGTATGGCTGCAATGGATCGAATAGATGAGATATTGAATGCCAAGATAGAGATTGAAGAGTCTTCTGATGCACAATCGCTAAAAGAGTTTACTACATCTATAGAGTACCGGAATATCTCTTTTGGATATAACGACCAGACTGAGGTGTTGAAAGATGTCTCGCTCAAAGTTGAGAAGGGAAAGACGATTGCTCTGGTTGGCCAGTCGGGTGGAGGAAAGACAACTTTCGTAGATCTGCTTCCCCGTTTCTATGATGTGAACAGGGGAGGTATATTTATCGATGGAGTTGACATCAGAGAACTTAAGATTTTTGACCTGCGCGAGCTGATGGGAAATGTAAATCAGGAGGCTATTCTGTTTAATGATACTATATTCAATAATATAGCTTTTGGTGTGGATAATGCTTCGATGGATGAAATTGTTGAGGCAGCCAAAATTGCCAACGCTCACGAGTTTATTGTTGCCTCTGAAAATGGTTACGACACCGTAATTGGCGACAGGGGAAGTAAACTGTCGGGCGGACAACGACAGCGTCTGAGTATTGCAAGGGCAGTGCTGAAAAACCCTTCAATACTTATTCTGGATGAGGCTACCTCTGCTCTGGATACCGAATCGGAACGACTTGTTCAGGATGCCTTGGGGCGATTGATGGAGAATCGTACCTCACTCGTGATTGCTCACAGACTTTCAACTATTCGTAAGGCTGACATGATTTGTGTTTTCCATGAGGGAAGGATTGTTGAGACAGGTACGCATGATGAGCTTATTGCTGAAGGAGGAATCTACCATAAACTTCATTCGTTACAATCGTAGTAGGATGCTGAGCGATAGCGAAGTCCCGAGTATCGGGATGAGATTTTTGATGTTCGATGTTCGGTGTTTTAGAATTAACCATTAATCATTAACAACTAATAACTAACTCTGATGGATCTTTTTTTTGATAGTGAAATTGAGGAGACATTAATACTTAATGTACAGGAGAGCCGGCATTGCGTTAGCGTTCTGCGTCACAAAGCCGGGGATGTAATTAGTGTATCTGACGGTAAGGGAACTTTTTATGAATGCTTAATCACTGATGCACACCCTAAGCATTGCGGAGTTGAGATAGTTTCGAAAGAGAGTCATGAAGCGCGTAGTTTTAAGCTGCATATTGCTATTGCCCCCACAAAGAATATTGATCGTACAGAGTGGTTTGCCGAGAAGGTTACGGAGATTGGAATTGAATCTGTTACCTTGCTAAGATGCGAGCACTCCGAACGAAAAAAAGTTAGGCTTGACAGGTTAGAGAAAATATTAGTGGCGGCTTCCAAACAATCTTTAAAAGCTTACAAACCTATCCTTACCGACCTTACTAAGTTCAAAGATTTTATTGATAAAAACAGAGATGCCGGGTATATAGCTCATTGTAACAGCTCTCAGTTACCCCAATTTAAAAAGACCTACCTAAGAGGCGATGATGCAACGATACTCATTGGTCCTGAAGGTGACTTCTCGCCTGAGGAGGTTGAGTATGCGGTAAAAAATGGATTTAAAGAAATATCGTTAGGTAACAGTCGGCTGAGAACAGAAACTGCGGGTGTGATTGCCTGTGCGATGTTTAATTTGATTAATGACTAATAATTATTTCAGCAGAACCGTCAAATGGCTTTACCTCCTTTGCGGTACTACCTCTACTAATTTATAAGTTGCCAAACTACAACTTTATCATCCTAATGCGGGTTAACCCGCATTATTCATCCGGAGTTAAATCGTCAATAAAAGCATCAGTTTTTCAAACCTTATATTTTGTGGGTGACAAATCATGTGTTTTTATAGAAGTCATTAC
>JALVBA010000129.1 GCA_027010905.1 Marinilabiliaceae bacterium | reverse complement strand
TTTTCCAGTAGTCCTCCCATTTCTGTTTGGGCATTGAATCCATTATTACCACAATGATGTACCGTATTGTTAAATACATCTATATTGTAGGTATGCTGATCCCAGGCATCTACATAAATTCCTATGCGCTCATTGAGATGATGTACCGTATTTTGATAAACTCTGACATCGTGTGAACCTTCTTTTACGTCAATGCCTTCCCCTCCATTTGTTCCCGGGCCATTGTTATGAACAAGATTTTTCAGAATATCGCAATTTTGTGAATTGGCAATCGAAATACATTCTTGCTCCCCGTCATTACAGGCAAGTTCTACTTCATTGTTTTCAACCCAAACATTATTGCTGTTCCAAACACCGATACCACACGAATAGGTATTATAAGTTTTATTGTTTTTTATCACAATCGTATCGCAATCTTCAACCCAGATACCTCCATAATATGAGTTTTTGACATTCAATCCCGATATTTCCAAATATTTTCTATTCGATATATCTACCAATCCGTTCCATGGATCGCCGCTCCATGAAATACCGGTTCCATCTACCGAAACCTCATCGTTTTGATAGTTTGTAAAAACGATATTTGTACCAAACGAACCCGATTTTTCCACCAATACCCTTTCGTTATACGTACCTTGGAGGATAAATACCGTATCTCCGGCTAAGACAGGACTCGCAGAAGAAGCTGCATAAGCTATTGTTTCCCATGCATCGGCAATGGATAGCCCCGAATTGGCATTGTTTCCTGTTGTAGAAACATAGTAATTATGAGTAGCGCTTTTGGAAGCTTCGGCAGTATTACCGTAAACACCAATATTGACAGTGTCGCCGTTAGGCATTGTTTCTTTGGAGAAATCCGAAGCGGGATATCCTCCGTCGATACAAGGACTAAATACATCATCTTTAACCCATTTGTTTTTATCCCACCGGCCGGTTTTAGATTTTACATGATAATCCATATCCCAGGGATTTATAATATGTGCTTTTATCACTTCTCTGTCAGATCCATTGCCTAATTCAAAGTTTACACAATCATTTTTAATAAATAACCATATATGACTGTTACTGGCCTGACTACCTTTATTAAGTATAGTTTGTTCGGTTTCGGTACTTAAACCGATGTTAACCCAAACCGAAATAGATAAGCCGTTGGTAGTTGATAAAGTATCCGGATATTGTACGAAATCGTCAATCCCATCAAAAAGTCCTGCATAGTTACCATTGAATGCACCCGTTGCAAAACTTGCGGTACTGTCTTGGGCATTGTAGTTATTACCACTACTGTCATTCCAATTATTTTCCATTTTGAAGTAAGCTTGCATTCCTGTTGTTATACCACTTTCTGTAATATCTTCAGGCAAACCGTCATTGTACAAATCTTTTGCCTCAGATGTTGTTAACGCCCGGTTCCAAATGGCAAGTTCATCCATTTTTCCTTTAAACCAATATGCAACTGCTCTGTATGCACCGAGAAACAAATTTTTTGTATTTGTTCCGATAGATCCGAATCCCGGAAATTTTTTGCTTGTATGTTCTTCCCCGTTTACATATATCTTGAAGGTTTCAGTACTATTATCATAAGTTGCAACAATATGATGCCATTGATTCAAAGGGCTGTGAGCATCGGCAAATAAAGGGTCGGAGTAAATATCCGTAGCAGATGAAGCATTATTGTAATTGCCTCCGGTGTTATTAAAAATAATATTATTATTCACAATGAAAGTACTTACAGAGGGTTCTTTATTGTTAATGGCATAGCCACCATTATCTACAATAATATTATTTCTAACTGTAGTTACATAACCGGAACTGCCTCCTAAATCTCCTTCATATACAATTGCATCTGTTGATCCTTCTTCAATTACATTGTGTTCAATTAAGGTATTTTGAAATCCCCCTATTTTAATTCCTGCATCTAAAACAAATCCCGAACCGTCATCCACATCGCGGGTTTTAAAAATTTTATTATGATGAATGTGCACGTTTTTCCTTGAATCAATAGGGTATGTAGCCTGGTTTTGTTGGCTGCCAATATGTATTCCACCGTTTTTTCCATAAATTATATTCTCATATATCTCTGTTTTTCCTGTATGTGGTTTGTGTTGGTTTTCTACTAATATTCCTGTATATCCGCCCGGTGATTTTGTTAGATCATTTCCGATAATATTATTGTGAATATCAAAAGTATCGCAGTCTTTTAATCTTATTCCGCAATTTGTTCTTGTATAAATTATTTTATTATTATAAACTTCAAAATTGGAAAGTCCAACATAGCAAATTCCTTCGTGGCCGGAATATTCAATTTTATTATTGTAAACATTGGAGTGGGTTGAAAAAAGGTCGGATGAAGTTAGGCGGATAATATCCGTATAACTATTTAGTAAATACATATCATGAATGGAAATATTATATGGAAAACGAAAATGAATCAAAGTTAAATATCCTTGTCCTTGAGAATCTGGTTGATTACCTCCATCTATCTTAAAACCATACATCTCAACATTGGAAATGCTATCGCCTTCCACGCCCCAGGCATCCCAGCCGGTATGATTTTTTTGACTTATTAACGGCTTATATAGTGTATTCCATCCTACACTATCTTTCAATTTGATTGTTACGGAAGAATCTCCCGTGAGTATAGTATTGCTTGATAAAAATACAGGCTCATCAATAATATAAGTAAATTCTCCTTTCAGATAAACCGTGGTAAAACCCGCATTTGCAGCAACATAATCCAAAGCCTGATTAATTTGTACCTGATCGCTAACACCATCACAATTATAATCGCCAGTGCCGTTACCTGCAACATAAACGATTGGAGCTGTTTGTGCATTGATATCTAAAACAGCTATTGTTACCAAAAAGAGTAAAAATATTTTTTTCATTTGTTCCTTTTTT